>JAIWAR010000028.1:0-15882 GCA_048634245.1 Methanosarcinales archaeon
CTTTCAATGTTATGGCTCGGTATCCGCTTCGCTTGACGCCGGGAAAGTTAAAATTTCTTATGCTGTCTTGCCGGCTCAACGGCACTATAATTGTTTCCATTTTTTCCAACACTCTTTTTTTTGCCCGAACCTGAGAAGCCTTGTTGGGTTGTCCGTGAAAACGATCAACGAATTTCTTTAATTGCTTGCGTTTTTTTTCCTGCTCGGCAAATTGCTTTAACAAGTGGGCGCGTTTTTCTTGCTGAATTCTTTGATAATCCTCGTAATTACCCTTGGTTTTTACAATCATGCCATTTTCGAGGACCAAGATATGATTTGTGATTTCATCGAGAAAGTCTTTATCGTGAGAGATTATGATAAAAGTCTCTTTAAGATTTGCTAAATATTCTTTAAACCAGAAGACGGCTTTTAAATCAAGATGGTTCATCGGCTCATCAAGAAGTAAAATATCGTAATGGCAGGTAAGCAGTCTTGCCAGCAAAACTCGCATTTGCCAGCCTCCGCTTAGCTGATTTACAGGGCGTCCAAGATCTTGCTCGTTAAACCCCAGGCCCATTAAAATCTTTTTGGCCTTATGGCCTAAATTAAAATAGCCTCGAAACTCTAACTCATGCAATACTTCCCCATAACGCTTTAAGCCAGCTTGGCCTTGTTTTTCTAATATTTCTTTTTCAGAAGCAAGCCGCATAAGAGTTTCATCGCCTCTGATTACTTCTGATAAGACCGATACTTTTGAGGTGAAAGCAGCTTCTTGAGGCAGGTATCCAATGTGAATATTCTTATTAATTTGCACATGGCCTGTCGATAATTCTTCTTTGTCGAGAATGATGGAAAAAAGCGTGCTTTTACCTGCTCCGTTAGGCCCGATAAGGCCGATCTTCTCACCATGGTTAATAGTTAGATTTATTTTTTCGAAGAGGGTTCTTCTACCGTAGCTTTTGGAAAGATTTCTTAAGGTAATCATGGTATGAGTATGTTGGTAGTAGCTAAATCGGATTTGCCTTTTATTTCAGTTTTTTGGCTCCCGGCAGGATCGCTTTAGTTATTTTGGGGAGCTTTCCATAAAGCATTTGGTAAATTTGAGCATACTTGTCTTTACCGCCGATAAGCCCTAAAGTAAGAGGCATTACTTTTTTTGCTTCCTTTGTCATTGCCCGGGAGAGGTTTTGAATATCCCATTGGGCATGGGTATCTTCCCTTAGTCTTGAGATATGGTAGAGCTCGCGGGCGTTAACTTGAATTAATATTCTTTTTCTGTGGGCATTGGTTAAGATGTAAGGGGCGGCAGCAGGGATTTTTTTGTAAATCAAATCATATATCCGGTTGGTCTTAGCTATAATCTTTTTAAACTCTTCCTCCATCCCAATCTCCTTAATCGCTTCCGGAATAGTAACACCTAAGCCGGGGTCGTAGCTTTGAGCGGTAATCGTTGACATTCGATGTCTTTTAAGCTGGCCAAAACAGGCTGATGAGAGAATAATATTAAAAGTTAAGTTTACATACTCAAATTCTCTTAACACCGAGTCATAAAACTGTAAATTGTGCCCGGCGGCCTTAAAAATCTCTTTTTTTTCATCTATTGTCAGGCTCTTTATTCTACTCTTACATTGTTTAAAAGTTAATCTTGACGCGCTATGGAGTAAAGAAGCGGCAATGATATCATCGGAGTTTGCGGTGTATTCAACTAACTCGACTTCTTGGCTGTTTTCCGGTTTAGAAACATTCCCTAAAATTTTATTGCTGAGCTCTTTTAGCTCTATGCCGGTTTTACTATCCAGGTCATTGGCCTGGTAAAAGAGTATAATCGAGGGAGCAACTTTAGCAATTTGTTCGTATATGGCCCGGCCCAGCTTTTTAACTTCCGCTAAAGGATGAGAAGCAAATCTTCGTAACAGGAGCTCTAAATTCCGGGCATTAATAGTTTGGCCGACTTGGGATTCGGTAGCCAATGCGGTAATATAACGAGCGTCTTCTTTGGCCCAGCCCTCTAAGAGACTATGTTTTTTCGGGTCTTTAGCTAATTCAGGATTTTTATTAAAAACGTGTTGTTTTAGCTTTTCATAGAGTTTAAAATAAGCCGCATTTTGTTCTTGAATCATATCCAGGAAAGCTTTCTCCATGGGAGTTTCTTTAATCTCTTCAGGCAGAATATGGTCTTTATCCAGAGTAATATAACGCTGGGACTTTTCAGTGTAGGCACAGAGCCTAAACTTTTCCAGCTCCTCCACTACATACCTGGAAACTCCCAGGATATCTAAATTAAACACAGCGTGTTCAGCTACTGAATGATGGCCCATTTTAAAGATAATAGTTGAATTAGATTTTCGGGATTTGTCTATCTCTTCCCGGGCAGTTTTTCGGATTTCATTAATTGGACGAGGATCCCGGCTTATCCGGGCATAGGCAGCTGATAAAACTTCCGGGGTTATGTCAGTACGTTTTCGGCCTTCCTGGTTTAATTGGCGTAAAACTTCGGTGTCAACGTTAAAACCAGCTAGATATACTTTCATAGCGCTCCTTTGTCTACTTCTTTCTTTTCTTCTTTTGTTTTTTCTTTTTCGACTTCAAATATTTCTCAAGCTCATCAGGCGTGGATATTATGATATCGTAGAATTTTCCGAAGCGTTCGCAATCCGGCGGATTATGAGTTTTGCACTTATCCGGCCGTTGATCGTATATTGTGCACCTGTAATCTTCGGAAAGATACATACATTTTCCTTTAATCCACTGATACCATCTATGGTGGTGAATATAAACTTTTACCGTATCAAAATGAAGCTGCCATTTTAAGTCTTCTACTTCTTGCTTGTTTTCGGGCCGGCCTATCCTCATAGCGAGATTTCTACAGCAAAAAGCGTCACATTCCATACATTCTGCTTTGGTAGTCTTTTTAGTCATACGTTTTCTTTTTGTTTGGCCGTAAATTTCTAAAGATGATTATAGCACAATTTTTAATCCGGCGCTTAAATATTCGGTTCAAAATAAGGCCCGGCCATATCTTCTTGGGGAAGGTGGTCCTGAATCCAGCCTTTTATTTTTATCTCCTCCGTAAATTTTTTGATTTCCTGATATTCAGAGTATTCTACTGGCCGGTTGATTTGAGGATAAAGATTAGCTTTAAAATAGGGCTGATATTGAAACATCACACTTACTAAGGCCTCAGGAGTGTTTTTCTTTATCCAGAATAAGAGATTTTTTGATTCCCGGATATGGTTAGGAAGAACTAAGTGTCTGATAACCACCCCCCTTTCCAGTAACTTTTCACTTGTAGGCGAGGCTACTCCTTTAGGAATTGGGGTTTTTATCTGCCTGTTCATTTCCAGGAGGCTTTTAGCGGCAAATGCCGGGTATTCCGGGGCACTGGAATATTGTTTAGCCAGCGAAGTTTCCATGTATTTGAGGTCAGTTAAGTATATATCGATTAACCCTGCTAATTGTTTAATGATTTCTTCTTTTTCGTAGCCGGAGGTATTATAGACAACGGGAATATTAAGGCCGTCGCTAAAAGCAATGGCCAGAGCATCAATGATTTGGGGTAAAAAGTGAGTGGGGGTTACCAGGTTTATATTATGTGCTTTTTTTTCCTGGAGAGTGAGCATAATTTTAGCTAAATCAGCCGCTGATGTTTTTTTACCGGATATAGTATGGGAGAACTTATAGTTTTGGCAATACACACACTTTAAATTACATCCGGAGAAAAATATGGTACCGCTTCCTTCTTGGCCGCTTATCCCCGGTTCTTCGCCGTGGTGAGCAAAAGCACTATATACCACCATATCCTTATTTGCCCCGCAATAGCCTTTTTCCCCTTTTAGGCGGTTTATGAGGCAATTCCTGGGGCAGATATTGCAGTGCTTTAAGCGCTTTTTAAGGTCTTTAGCCAGGGTTTTGCATAATTTTATTTTTTGATCCATTTTTTTTGTTATTAAAATTTAATCATTCAGCTGCCATGTTTATTTATTATTTGCCGGTGGTAGATTTTTCTGATATCTAAGAAGATTGCTTTATAATTGAGAGTGCGGTAATCAGGAAAGGTTGTTGAAAATTCAGAAAAATTATCCTTCAGGTAACGAAGCGTTACTTCAGCGTAAACCCCCTTGCCTAAATATATACGGTGAGAAAAATTTTTTGTCGTAGTTAAAACTAGTTTAGCGTCAGTAAGATAGCCGGGGTCGATATTTATTCTTCGGCGCGAATTAAGGGCAAATTTTTTTTCTAATTTTACGCAGTAGAGTTTAACACTGATAAATTGCTCCGGTCGGCGAAGTTTTTTAAAGGATATGAAACGCCGGAAAAGAGGTTTTCCCATTTCCGGACAATAATAATCGGTGTAATTAAAATCAATTTTCTCGCTTTCAAAGTCTACTTTGCCAAATTTTTTCTCTAAAATTACCTTTGTGCGTTGGTAAATTTCTTCGGTTATGTAAATAAAAACACAAATAAATTTTACCGGCAGGGGCGGTTGGATTCTAAGCATAATAGGTCCTTCGAAAATACTCAGGACCAATTCAACTAATCCCGCCAAAGGCGGGAAAGTTTCATTGGTTTGCTTTTAGAAGAGAGTTTATGTATGAATGCAGAACTTTTTTATCGCGGTCCTTGAGGATATTAAAATACATCGCTGCCCGGTAGGCATGCTTGGTGTCAATATCCGCGATTTCACAACGCACAATAATGCCGGTACAACTGATCTTTTCAATGATTTTACTTTTATTTTTTTTAATCGGGATCAGAAGGACAACATTTAATTTAGCCATTAACTCCAGAGGCCTTTCCAGAGAAAAGTAAGCACCACTAGCGCTAATATTATTGGTTTCAGTGAGGATGTCGAATTCACTACCCGATAATTTTATCGGCAGGATTTTTTCTACGCGGGGGCACTTTCTTCTTTCGTTCATTAACTTTGCGTAGATTCCTTTTTCTCCTGGTGAGCTTTGAAGCAAGATTTATTACAGAAATAACCATTATTCCTGTAATACCAATTTACTCTTTTCAGGGATTTATTGCAGCTAAGGCAATTTTTTCGTTTTTCTTCTGCTTTTGACATCTTAAGAGTTGAATATTCGGTCTAAAAATGAAAATAACTTTTTCTTAGAAGGTTCATCAGTCTCGATAAATTCCAGGCCGGCTGAAAATCTTTCAGACATTCGTTCCTGATTGCACCAGGCTACCTTTGCTTTCAGGTCCAGCATATTATCGATAAGATTAATGCTTACCTTAATCTTATCATTTTTAGGTAGAAAGCAATTGCTGACAATTTTCACTCCCCCTAAGCTTAAATCTTTACTTACTGTGTAAAAATATTTTCTTGCCGGAAGGAACCTGCATTCAACCGGAAAGGATACACCAATTCTGGGGAATTTTCTATTTTCGGCCATATTATTTAAACGTTTACACTTTTTGTGAAACTAAAACGTTTACATTCAATCCTATACAGAATATACCATATATTTTTTTGTTTGTCAATGTATAGCGAACATTTTAAGGGTTTTTTTGACCTTTTGAGGAGAGATTCCTTCCACTACCTCTACTTGACCGATTTTTCGCAAAAGAACCATTCGAATCTTTCCCGAGGTAAATTTTTTGTCATAAGTCAATGATTTATAAAGAGTTGTGGATTTAAAGCTTGTTTTAGCCGGTAGCGCGAAAAGATTAATGATATTTATTATTTGTTTAACCTCACTTTCTGGACATTTTCCTAAGGCTCGAGAGAGTTGGGCAGCATAGAGCATGCCCAAAGAGACTGCTTCGCCGTGAGAAAGCAACTTGTATTGCGCGGAACTTTCTAAGGCATGGGCTAAGGTGTGTCCAAAGTTAAGAATTGTCCGTAAGCCTTTGTTTTCTCTTTCATCGGCAGCTACTATCTTTGCTTTTATCTCCACGCAAACAGAGATTAATTTTAAAATTACAGTTGAGTCTAATCTTAAGATTTTTTGAGAGTTTTTCTTAAGAAAGTAAAAAAAATTTTTATCTTTTATCACCCCATACTTTATGGCCTCAGCCAGGCCTTGTTTTATCTCCTTATCCGGGAGAGTCGAAAGAAAAGCAGGATCAATAATAACGGCTTTAGGTTGGTAAAATGCACCCAGAATATTTTTAGCTTCCTTTAGGTCAATAGCGGTTTTTCCGCCAACACTAGAATCAATTTGAGCCAAAAGAGTGGTTGGAATTTGGATGTAAGGTATACCGCGTTTATAGATAGAAGCCGCAAAGCCGCCTAAATCACCGACGGTTCCTCCGCCTAAGCAGATGATAAATACTTTTCGGCTTAAAGTGTCAGCTTCTACGATTTTTGTGATTACCTTGAATAACCACTCTTTGGATTTAGCTCTTTCTCCGTCAACAACGGTAATTATTTTATAATAATTTCTGCCGAAGATAGATTTAATCTTTTTTTTGTGCAAAGCTAAAATCTTTGGCGAGGTAATAACCAAGCCAAAGTTGCCTAACTTAAGATTCCGCAAAATAATCGGAAGCTTGTTTAGTGACCCGTAGCCGATATGTATTTTATAAGGATCTTCTTTTAGCTTAACGTTTATCGTCTTCACCTATAACCCCCTAGAGGTTTATTCCCAGTAGAAAAAATAGAGCTATACTCACCAGAGGCATAATAAGCCATTTAAAAAAACCGGTTGTAAAAAGGAGCATAATGATAAAAAAACCGTAAGGTTCTATCTTGCGATATATGTAAGCGGTTTTTCTAGGTAAAAATGAGGCGAATACTCTGGAGCCGTCCATGGGCGGTATAGGGATGAGGTTGAATATAGCCAGAATTAGGTTTATCATTACCCCGAGAACAATTGCCGAAGTAAAATAAGGAAACTCCATTCTCACTAATAAAGATAATAACACCGCGATAAGAATATTCATTGATGGCCCGGCTAAGCCTACCAGAGCAGTATCTCTTTTAGGATTTCTGAAGTGGTAAGGATTTATCGGAATTGGTTTCGCGTATCCGATAGCAAAGGGCTGGCCTCCCAAACGGGAAGTTATGACTAAAAGAAGGATTGGAAGAATAATCGTCCCGAAAGGGTCGATATGAACAAGGGGGTTTAAACTTAAGCGGCCGGCTTGTTTAGGGGTGGGATCCCCCAGCTTAGAAGCCATCCATCCATGAGCATATTCATGAAAAGTTATAGATACAAAAAGGATTAAAATAAGAATAAGCATTATTTTTTGTTTTGAACAGACTGATACTTTACTCCGTTAGAGATAACAATTAAAACCCTGAGAAACGGTTGCCTCCGGCAATCTATCTCTAACGGGGTTTATTTCTTATTTAGCAGACTTCTTTTTCTCTTCGGCAGATTTTTGGGTTTGCCCTTTGGCCTGAGCTCCTTCTTCGGTAGTGCCTTCTTCAGTTTCTTTAGCCTTTTCCTTTTTAAGGGCTTTCAGCTTTATGATTTTTATTTTGGGCAGGCCCAATACCGTATCATTTTCATTCCATTTACCTTTTTCTTTCAGCCATTTTATTCTTTCAGTTCGTTTCATTACCGAACGGCTGCCGCCTAATTTCTCTGCTTTTCTTAACGATGAATGTAAACCCATTATAGCCTCCTCAATGAAATTTGTCCCGCTTTTAGCGGGACTTAGATATATTACTGCACGATACAGGATTTTTATAATATTTTCAAAAAACAATCCTTGTATCTTTTTTGTAGGTTTTCAAAGTTGTTTTTAGCTTCGTTTTTATTCTTGAAGCCGCCTACATAAATTACTACGTAATCCCCTTTTCTCGTTATTACTACCGGATAACCGTCATTTTCTAAACTTTCGGCTTCTTTGCGTGCCGAATTTTCTTTATGAAAACTAGCTACTTGTACGTGATACGTTTTTTCTGTATCCTTTTCTTTGTCTGCTGCTTTTTGAGGAGCAGAGACAGCTGTTACTGAATCTTTGATGATGTCCGGCTTGCTCAGGTTTTCTTCCTTATCTTTGGACCTAAGTACAACTTTTTTACCCCGCTCTACCCCTAGAGAAAAGAGCAGCGTGAAAAGAAGAATTATAATTACCCCTAATAGAATTAGAGTATCTAAAGGCAAAATAACTTTGGGCCGGCCGGAAGCCTTATCGCTGTTTTTATGAAAACCAAAGAGGTAAAGCTGCTTTCCCCGCATATTTGTATTATAATAGATTTTAAGGAAAAATCAAGCAATCTAAAGGGTAAATTTTACCTTATAGAGGGAATTTTTGATATACTTACTTTTTTGAGGAATTTTTTAGATGTTTTTGGATACTTCTTCGTTTTAAAATCCGCAAAAAAGCCTCGACAATTTTAGGGTCAAATTGCTTGCCTTTCTGTTCTTTAAGCTCTCGTTCGATTTCTTCTAACGGCCGTCCCTTGCGGTAAGGCCGGCCAAAAAACATGGCATCAAACGAGTCTAGAACCGAGAGAATCCGCGAGCCCAAGGGAATTTTTTCTTTTTTCAGCTTTGAAGGATATCCTTGGCCGTCATATCTTTCATGGTGGTGCAGAATTATGGGTATAGCCGGCTTTAGAATTTCCAGGTTTTTAATCAGTTCTACACCCTTTCGGGGATGTTTAGCTATTACTTTGAATTCTTCATCAGTAAGGGGCTTTTGTTTTCGAAGGAGCTTAGAAGGAACCTGCAGCTTGCCGGCATCATGCAAGAGCGAAGCATTGATTAAAGCTTTAGTCTCAATTTCCGATAACCGCATCGCTTTTCCCAATGCTTTGATTAGCCTGTGCATAGTCTTGGTATGCAGATAGGATGTCGGCACATATTGGTTTAAAAATTTAGTAAGAGAATTTATGTAATTCAGCATTATTTTCTGTTGTTCGCGATATAATTCAAGAACTTTTAAACCGACACTTACTTCCTCGCAAAGAGAAGAAAACCATCTTTTTTCAGCTTCATTAAATGGTTTTATCCGGGAATCACGTTTTATATAAATAGCACCCAGAGTATCACTAAAAATAAAAGGGTAGATAAGCCGCCGGCCAAAGGACATCTCCCTTTCCCGTTTTAAGATTTCCCGTTCAATGCGGGTAAGAATGGATTTTCCGCCTTTTTTTACATACTGCTTCTTGTTTTCGAGGCGAATTTTAAGGTATGATTGAGAAGAGCCGTTTACACATATAATTACCACTTTACTAGCTTTAAAGGCCTTCCGATAGAGGCGGCATACCCCAGTAGCAAAATTAATTAAATTAGTTGAGGTGGTGATGAGACGGTAAATAGCGTGAAATGAAGGGAATACTATTTTGTTGGCCATGATCTATCCAATTTTTACAATCCTCCGCTTAAGTTTTCCTTTTTCGATTTCGAAGATACCATAAGAACGATAAGGAGCAAACATTGTATCTGTGGGTGAGCCGGGATTAAAATATATTTTCCCGTCTATTTCTTCATTTAAGGGATTATGGGAGTGGCCAAAGACAAATACGTCAATATCCTTGATTTCCTGAGCAAACTCTTTTTGTACATATGTGAGTATCTTTTTAGGGTGCCCTCCTCCATGGGTAAGCGCGAAGGTAATTCCACTAAACTTTAGAATCTGCTTTCCCGGTAGTTTCCCCGCCAGAGTTTTTTCATCCATATTTCCATAAACGCCATAAACTTTAGCCCATTGGCTCAGGGTTTCATAAACGGAATAAGCGATGAAATCACCGCAATGAAGGCAGCAATCGCTGGCTTTGGCTTCTTTTTTTATTATGGCCGGCAGTGCGGCTGCTGTTGCCGGTATATGGGTATCGGAAATTACTAAAATCCTCATTTTATAACCACCTTTCTCGTAATTCGATTATTCTTGTTTTTGAACACAAGAGACAACAGGTTTATTGTATACACACAGGAGGCGATTAATTTCGTTAATATCCCAGATAGTAAGTTTATTGTTTTTAGCAATTAATCTTGCCGTTGGCGGCAAACTATCTAAAGATATGAATATTTTTTTAACCCGTTTCCCTTTTATGTTACATCCTTTTTCGATGAAGTCAAAAATATCATTGTCTTCAACATTTTTTTCTTTGATTCCGGCAAAAATAATCTCCTTTCCTTCGCCAATAAGCAGATGAAAATCCCGGGTAGGATATGAGATGATCTTCGCGTTTTCTACAGCCGGAAGCTGATACCTATTTTTTCCTAAACGTAGGGTATCATTTTTAAATGAAGAAAAGAGCTGCATAATCTTTTTTAATTTATCTTTAATGAACTCTTCTTTGAACAGAATTATTTTTTCTTCTAAATCTTTTTCAAAGAGCGCGTTTTTCTGCTGAGGGTCAAGAACCGGCGGCGAAAAATACAATTTAAATATTGACGTCATCCAGAAAGAGAACAAAGAATCTTTTAGCTTATAGATATTGCCCAGGTTTTCAACATAGTTTAAATCAAGAAGTTTCTGTAAGCGGCTGGTAAGTTCTCCGGGGTTGTAAATGCTTAAAGAGGCTAATTCTTTTTTTCTCAAGTACCCCTGACTAAGAGCAAATAGCAGTTTTATTATAAGAGTGGGGTTTTTAAAATAGAATCTAAGAAAATCGATTTTTTTAATAAATTTCTGAAAAAGATAAGTTTCTTTTAAGTAAAGAGCTTCCTTGACTACGGATACAATCGAAGCCCTATCATCTCCATCGAAATAGTTTTTCTTTATGATTTCGGCTATCAGGCTATAGTAGGAAATATTCGCGCCGATAATATTTACAAAAAAAGACAGAAAAAGCGGTGAAGGCGAAAGAGGCGCGATTAAGTCTTTTAAGTAAAAATAGTTAACCAAGGATGAGTTTTCATCCAAAAATACCTTTTCAAAGTTACCGAAAAGCAGATTTAGCTCTCCGGACAATACTTTTTCGGCATCGCGGGAATTTGAAGTAGTTAAGACAATCATGCAGTTTCTTTGAAGAATAATAAATTTTGAGAAATCTTGGTAGAAATTATCGAAGATGCCGGATAAATTCAAAAATTCTTCGATAATCAGCACGCAACTGCGGTTACTTTCGTTGATAAACTTATTTATAGTTTCTAAGACGTCTAAAAAACATAGTTTTTCTTTTTTTAAGCAATCCTTAATAAAATTTGTGGTTGAGGTGAGTACCGGGCTAGCATAGTTTATCAGGTTATCGAGGCATTCGTTTTTACGGGTATAATCACTAAGTAGAGAAAAGGCTATGGCTTTGAAAAATTCTTTTCCTCCGGCATACGCAGAGCTGGCATAAAGGTAGGTGAGTTCTTCTGATTTGTTTTGCTTGAGGTAATTACTTAAAAGATAAGATATTTCTTCTTTGTCTCCTCCCAGAAGAGCAATATTTTGGCGGTAGCCCAGGGTAAAAGCCTTTACTCTTTTATCAAGGGAGGAAAGTTTAATTACCCAAGGTTCGCTGATCATCTTAGTTTAGATATCTTAAAGGGTCTTCAGGAATATGTTTTTTTCGTACTTCAAAGTGAAGTATATAACTTCCGGTTTTCCCTGCGGCCACCATGCCGAGTACCTCACCTTTTTTAGCCGATGCGCCTTCTTTAATTATAGTATTGTCCAGATTTGCGTATATTGTATAAAGATTAGAGTCGTGTTTTAATATGACAGTTTTACCCCAGCCTTTAAGGCTGCTAGCGAAGACGACGTGGCCTTGGGCAACGGCCTTAGTTTCCCGGTTGCCGAAGGAAGCTTGTATATTCACTCCCCGGTTAAGGGTGTTGTCCACATACTCGTTAAAATAATTAATAACCTCTCCTTTTAGAGGCCAAATAAAGCTAATAGATTTTGATGAGGAGTAGCGGGGTATAAATATTTTTTGGCCCACTTTCAGGCCATAGGGAGAAGAAATGTTATTTTGCCGCATTATTTTTTCTACACTGACATTATATTGTTTAGAGATCTTCCATAGAGAATCACCTTGTTTTATCAAATAATATATTCCGGTGCGCTTTGGAGGCAAAAGGTAAGGTTTATCTCTGGGAACTCTAGAAGGAGCGCAACAAGAAAGGAAAGCTATAATTAGCAATAAAAACGTTTGTTTAGTCATTTCGCAAAAAACCTAGGTTTCAACATTGTCCCTCCTCGCTGTATATAGGGTAAAATGTCTTTGACTTTTTACCCTAACTCTGAGGGATTTAATTCTCCGCCTAAGGCGGATCATTAAAGCGGGCGAGCGGAATCGAACCGCCGTCCCGACCTTGGGAAGGTCATATTCTACCATTGAACCACGCCCGCATGCAATACGCAATACGCAATACTGATTAAAGAAGATTACACTCTTCTATTATTTTTAAAGAACAAAAACTTCCGCACATTGTGCAAAGGTCTTCTGATGGCCTTGATTTCTTTCGATACTCCTTAGCTTTGTCTTTATCAAGCACTAAAGGCATAAGTTTATCCCAATTCCTCTGAGCCCGATACAGGGAGAGATCATGGTCTTTTTTCCACTCATCTTTAAAGCGTAGAACATCAACTGAGTGAGCAGCAATTTTTGAAGCAATAACTCCATTTCGAATATCTTCAATCGTCGGATGCCGCAGGTGTTCAGCCGGAGTAACTACGCATAAGAAGTCTGCTCCATGCATTGCCGCAATCGCTCCGCCGATAGCTGAAGTAATATGATCATAGCCGGCAGCAATATCTGTTGGTAAGGGGCCCAGGACATAAAATGGGCTGTTAGAACATATTTTTTTCTCCAGCCTCATATTCATGGCAATCTCATCTAAACGAATATGGCCGGGGCCTTCAATCATCACTTGTACTCCTTTTTCGCGGCATCTTTTCGCTAATTGGCCTAAGGTTTTTAGCTCAGATATCTGCAAGGCATCGGTTGAGTCTGCGATTGCCCCCGGACGAAGAGCATCCCCTAAGCTCAAGGTAATATTATAAGCTTTTGCCAACTGTAGTATTTTATCAAAATTTTTATAGAAAGGATTTTCTTTTTTGTTAATTAACATCCAATGAATAAGAAGAGCGCCCCCTCTGCTTACAACTCTGCCTACACGTTTTTTCTGTTTTAACATCTGGATATTTTTCTTTAAGACTCCGGCGTGGATAGTAAAAAAATCAACTCCTTCTTCAGCCTGCCGTCGTAATACATCCCAAATATCATCAAAGGTTATATCTTCGATATTACCGCCTCTTCTCTTTACGTCCAGAGCCATCTCATACATCGGTACTGTTCCTAAGGGGACAGAAGATTCTTTAAGGAGCAGTTTTCGCAAATCTCCTAAGTTGCGGCTCACACTTAAATCCATAATAGTGTCGGTCCCGTATTTAACAGCGCATCTCATTTTTTTTACTTCATTCGGGATATTAAGAACTTTAGTGGAGAGGCCGATATTAGTGTTGATCTTTATTTTTAACCCCTGCCCGATAGCGCAGGGATTGGAAATTTTTCTTTTTTTATTTAAAGGGATGGTTATTTGCCCTTTTTTTAGCTGTTTTTCCAAAAAGCTCAAAGATACAGCTTCTTTTTTTGCCAATTTTTTCAGGAAACTTTTTTTAAACATTTTTTATACTCTTTAACGGTAGTTTTTAAATTTTTTGCTTCCAAGATATCCCGGCAGACCGCAATATTTTTTACGCCGGACTCCAGCAAAGATTCTATATTATACAGATTTATTCCTCCGATAGCAAATATTAGTTTATTGTTTATTTTTTTGCTTCTAGATATCAGGGCTTTTAATTTTTTAAGAGTTAAAGGCATGAGGCCGGGTTTTGTTTTAGTTTTAAATGCCGGGCCGAAACTAATATAATTTATTTCCGGATGAATATTTTTTAGTTCTTTTTGGTGATGAATAGTCCGGCCGATAAGGGCCTTCTTTCCCAAGAGTTTTCGAGCCTGATCAGCTGCGATATCTTTTTCCCCCAAATGCAGGCCGCCGGCTCCGGATAAATACGCGATATCAGCCCTGTCGTTTACGATAAAGAGCTTTTTTCTTTGACGGATGATTTGTGATAACCGCTTAGCTAAGAATAAGAATTCTTTGTCATTGATATTTTTTGCCCGTAACTGTAAAAGATCAACTCCATAATAAGCTAATTTATCAGCCAGAGTGAAGATATTACCCCTGGCCGCATCAATTACTTTTTTATCGAGAATTACATAAAGGAGGCCATTTTTTGAGGATTTTCTTTTCCAACTCATAAATCTGATATCTTATTTTTTTGATTTTTGATGCATTGCGGGGAATTGTCAGCTTAAAAAATTCCTCCAGCACCCTTAAAGATTCTTTAACCCTCTGAAGGTTAATATAAAGGAGGCTGTTTACATCTTTTCGTTTCATCTCAAGGTGATCGCACTCTTTGCCGGGATCTTTTCGGGAGTTACGGCTTAAAATAGCCGGCTTAAGAATTTCCGCGGCGATTTTGTCTAAGGAGTGACGCAGCCGGCGCAAAGCTTTTCTTAAGCTGTCATCGCCTAAGATGAAGCGAAAGATATCTTCAACTACCCGCAAGCCTTCTTTGCAGCGGTTAAAATTCGCATCTATAACTCTTAACACTCCTTTCTCAGCCACTTTTTTTTATTTTATCGATTATATCGGTGGTAGAGTGTTGGGGGTAAAGTTTTACGCGATAAACGGTTTTTACTAACTCTTCTCCTACGATTTCACCCTTTTTCCAATCTCCGCCTTTGACTAAAATATCGGGTTTGATTGTTTTAATCAAGTCGTAAGGAGTTTTTTCTTTAAACAACACAACGTAATCTACCGGGTTTAAATTAACTAGCAATTTAGCCCGAGTTTTTTGATCCAATATCGGCCGCGTTGAGCCTTTTATTTTTCTTATTGAGGAGTCGGAATTCAATCCTACAATAAGTATATCGCCTTTGGTTTTTGCTTCTCGCAGTATCTTTAGGTGCCCTAAGTGAAGAAGATCAAAGCAGCCATTAGTAAAGACTATTTTTTTACCTTCACCCTTTAAGTGGGATATATCGATTACTAAACTTTTAAGGGTTTTAATTTTTCCCATGGTTATGCTTTGTTGAAGCTAAGCTTCAATAGTAAAGTGGTTCTCGACCAGGCCGCAGATAATATGACCGGCCAATATATGCATTTCCTGGATACTTGGTGTATTATTTGAAGAAATAGTCAAGGCGATATCGACAAGTGATTTGATGTCTCCTTTGTCCCGGCCTAAGAACCCGATGCTTTTTAAGCCTAAGGTTTTAGCTTTTTCTATTGCACGAATAATATTTTTTGAAACTCCTGAAGTAGATATTCCGATTATAAGGTCTTTATCGCTTGCCAAGGCTTCAACCTGCCGGCTAAATACTTCCTCAAACCCAAAGTCATTACCTATGGCAGTAAGGATAGAAGTATCGGTAGTAAGGGCAATTGCGGCAAAAGGCTTTCGATTTTTTTTGAATCGGCCAACTAGCTCGGCTGCTAAATGCTGGGCATCAGCCGCACTGCCGCCATTACCGATAAAGATGATTTTACCGCCGGCGATTAAGCATTCGATAAACAAAGAAGCGATTTCAGCCAGGATTTCGCTTTGGGCTTCTAAAATAGCTAAGGCTTGTT
Organism: Methanosarcinales archaeon; assembly: GCA_048634245.1. Classification (GTDB taxonomy): domain Bacteria; phylum Omnitrophota; class Gorgyraeia; order Duberdicusellales; family 4484-171; genus Susulua. Next base: position 15,462 of record JAIWAR010000028.1, read on the forward strand.
TGTGTTTATTTAAATCTGCTTTAATACTTTCTTCCATTGTAATTTTTAACTATTCTTTAATTAGATTAATCTTAACCAAAGAATATCTTAGCTATATCATAAAGGCCTAAATCAAGAGTTTTTAATTCTGCGGTTGCTTCAGATAAAGGGACATCAATAATTTGATTTCCTTTTAGGCTGGTCATCCTTCCGAAATTACCACTCTCTATTAGTTCGTAAGCCATTACTCCGAATCTTGTGCCTAAGACCCGGTCAAAAGCCGAAGGTGAACCCCCTCTTTGGATGTGGCCTAAAACTGTTACTCTGGTTTCGTAACCGGTCATATCTTCAATCATTTTACCCAGGGTGCGGCCGATTCCGCCTAGCCTTACATGGCCGAATTCATCCAGCTTTTTTTCCTGAAGAGCTAAGTTCTCATTTT
>JAIWAR010000029.1:0-15791 GCA_048634245.1 Methanosarcinales archaeon
ATCTTCTGCAAACTAAGCTCACAAGAAGTAATAACTCCTAAAGTCCCCTCACTGCCGATGAATAAATCAATTAAATCCATATCATCCCTAACAAAATAACCGGCTTGTGACTTAACCTTAGGCAGGTGATACGCAGGAAGTTTAAATTTAAATCTCCTCCCCTTATATTCAAAATCAAAACATCTCCCCTTTGAAACAATCTTCCCTCTTTTAATATTGATTACTTCTCCGGTAGTTAAGGCAACTTCCAGGCCTTTTACATATCTCCTTATTGAACCATACCCAAAGCCCCTTACTCCGGAAGCTGAAGTAGCCACTGCCCCACCCACAAAAGCTAAATTCTCGGTAGGAGAAGCTCTCAGAGTTAAACCAAATTTATTAGCTTCTTTCTCTAAGCTTTCTAAAAAAACTCCCGCCTCCAAACGGATAGTTTGCTTTTCCCTGTCAATATCGATAATTTTATTCAGGTTTTCTAAAGAGATAATTGCTCCTTCCAGGGGAACAGAACCGGCGGTTGTACCGGTACGTCCGGAAGATAGAGTGAACGGAACCTTTTTCCGACAGCACTTTTGTATACTTTCTAAAACTTCCCCGGTATTTTGAGGAAGATAGAGCACAGAGGCTTTACCCTTAACATTAGAGGTATCCTCTAAATAATTAAGTAAATCCTGATTTTTATCGCGTATAATCATTAAAGGAGTATTATTACCAGGAGTGGGACAGGGAGTAGAAATATACCGTGCGGTTACCTCGGGCATCTATGGTGGTTACCTCGGGATTAGTGCTATCATTTTTAGTGTCGGCAGGATTTAGCCTTAAAGCCAGGTTGGTTATTTGAACCCCTCCATCAACCCTGGCAATGGCAAAGCCGGGATTAATAAAACGTTCAGTAAGATTCTCCCATCCGCCGGCATTAACCCGGAATCTAATCGTATTACCGCCGGTATCAAAGTGATAGTCTACATTTTGAGTATCCTGAGTTAATAACAAAATGTTTCCGACTACACGTATACCCGGGTTATTAACAGACCCTGTGGCTGTTAAGATATTCTTTTGAAGATGCTGCAGGACAAAGGTTAACTCATTTAACACCTGAGCTTTTCTCTCTGAAGAAGTCAGAAATTTCTCACCGGCAAGATGAAAAGCAATAGCCCCCAGGACAATCACTCCCAATAAACTTACAGAGATAAGAAGTTCAACCAAGGTAACTGATTTTTTCAATGAAACTTGCATTTTTTTACTAAAGAAAGAATATATACTTGCTCCTGCTTCCTTAAGGATAATTTATTTTTACTCTTACCCGGCGATAATCTCCAAGGTTCGTTACAATACGCTCATTAGGAAGGCCTGCATCCTGATAAGTATAGCCATCTATGATATACCAACTTAAATTTGTAGAGCCTAACTGTAATGCCCCGCTATCCCATGTATCCTCTCTAACTGCCCGGTATAAATCATTCATCTGCTGAGTCACTAAATTAGCAGCAATAAGCCGCTTATTCGCTCGATTAACATATTTTCTTACGCTGATAAAGGCGGCAAACAAGCCGGCAAAAGTAATAGATAGAATCATTGCTCCGGCAATTACTTCAACTAAGGTAACTGCTTTCTTCATTTTTGTCCTTTGAATAGGTAGCTATCCCTATTTATACTATTTATATTAAGGATGATAAACACAACCGCCTGTCGATGTCATATCAGTGTCTTTAGTTATCGAGTAGGTGCAGGTCCCAGCGTCATTTACTGCGGTAGCACGAAAATCATTACCACAACCGCCAAGGCAAGCTACATTATATGTCCATTCATCCTCAGGCAGGTCAAGATTCAAAAGGGTATTACAGGTACCAAAGCCGGCGCACGGAATATAATCTACCGATTCCAGCTCATAAACCTTTTCAGCAGCATGAATTAATTTTAGCAGGGTTGAAGCTCCCCGGCCTTCAGCCCTCTGCTTAACTCCCAGATAGCCGGGAATAGCAAAGCTAGCGATTATTCCAACTATCACTATCGCGATAATTAACTCTAATAAACTAAGACTTTTGCCATTTAAACGCATCATCGATAACATGATGGGACAGTTAAAACGCCGGTGGATATTTCAAAGCGGATTTCCGTGCCGGCGGCACATCCACCAATGGCTACTGGATTGATTGCCTTAATTCGACCGGCCGCAGTCACTGAATAATTAAAATCAGTATCGTTGTCTAAAGCCGCTAAATTCATGCCGGTTACTCCAGCGCCTATTCTACCATTAATAGTTCCAGGAGGTACAGCCCGATAACTCCCCGCATCCAGCCTATGCATCTTCTCAGCTTCAGTGATCAGGGTTATGGCATGTTTAGCCTTAGCAGCTTTGGCTTTAGGAACAATATTCACATAATAGCTTATTCCTATACCCGCTAAAATACCAACAATGATAACCGTAATTAGAAGCTCAACAAGAGTAAAAGAATAATGGTTTCTTTTACTTAACATAGCTTCTCTCTTAGCCTACCAGCCCGTTGTTGCCCCGGTAGCAAGATTTATCGTCACTGTCGCCGCAGTAGCAGTCGCCGGGGTGGCAGTCACCGTATCAACGAGAAGTACATACGTATATTCATTGTCCGTAAATGCCATTTGTATATCAACTCCCGTTGTATGGTTATTATCGGCATCGGCATTATCAACATCGACTTGCAAAAGACACGCATTCCCACGCGGGCAATTTAAAGCTAGCCACCCACCAGCTACCGCATTATAGGATAATTCTACTTTTCGAATTTCCCCTAAATTAGATTTTGCTCCGGATTCTTTTGCTTTTACGGCTGCTTTAAAAAATTGAGGAATACCTACGGCTGCTAAGATAGCAATAATAATTACAACAATCATCAACTCAATAAGAGTAAAACCTTTTCTCTTTCTCATTCAACGCCTCCGTTTAGTTTTTTTCAAATCCTATATCTTTCTATTCCCTACTTATTTTATACCACACTTTACACATCTATGTCAATTATAAATTATTTTCCAGCCCCATTGCTTACCCTAAAGTGGAAAGTTTAAATAGAGGTAAAAACAAAGCAATAACAATCCCGCCAATCACAACCCCAATCAGAACAATCATAATTGGCTCAAAAGCCACAACAAGACGTTCCATGCGCACACCAAGGTCTTTTTGGTAATGATCGGAAATCCTATGAAAAACCTGAGGCATCGTCCCGGTCTCTTCTCCTATTTTAGCCATCTCTGAAATCAAAGGAGGAAAAATATCCAATCTCGTAAATTCCGCGGATAAAGAAGCTCCTTCTCTCACATTACTGGTCATCTGAAGAAGTTTTTTTTCTAAAACATAATTGCCTGACCCCCGGGCAACAACTTCTAAGGTATACACTAAGGGCAATCCGCTGTCTAAAAGAATATAAAAAGTAGAGGTGACTCGTTCCAAGGCAACAAGAAATACGAAATCGCCATAAATCGGTATTTTCAGTTTTATACTGTCCCATATTTTTTTAGTTTCCGGCCGCTTAATAAAAGTTGCAAAACTAAACACCGCAGCAGCGCCTATACCCATTATTAAAAGAAAATTATTCTCCATAAATCGGCTTATACCAAACACAATCTGTGTAGGCATGGGAAGTTCCATATCAAACTGCTCAAACATAGTACTAAATTTAGGAAGAATGAATTTGGTAAAAAGAACGGTAGCGCCGACGGCTACACAAAAAAGGATAACCGGGTAGATAAGAGCGCTTTTTATCTTTCTTTCAAACCCTATTCTTACCTCTAAATAATCCGCTAATTTTTCTAAGACAAAAGGAAGATTTCCTGATGCCTCCCCCACTTCTATGAGCCCTCTCCAAAGAGAAGAAAAAATCTTAGGATACTTAACAATCGACTCACTCAGAGATAATCCCTCTTTTATATATTCCCCGCACTTTTTTAATACCTTTTCGAATTGAATGCTCTCAGCCTGAAAAGAAAGAATTTCTAAACTTCTTAAAAGGGTAACCCCGCTAGAAAGAGTGGTAGCAAGGTTGCGGGCAAAAAAAGCTAAATCCTGGGTTTTAATAGCTCTGCGTTTACCTTTAGATTTAGATAAGGGGGAAAAAAAGGAAAAACCGCCTGCTGTCTCTTTTACTTCCTCTATAGAAATTATATGTAAGCCTTTTGCTCTTAGCCTGGAAACAAGCTCATCCTTTGAAGCAACATTTACAACTTCTTTTACAGTTTTAGCATCTTTTGTCTTTGCTGTATATTTAAATTTCGTCATATCTAATTAGTTTTATGCACCAAAATAAACAACATTATATCGCGCTCACGGAAAGAACTTCTTCTAAAGATGTGATGCCTTCCTCAACCCTCTTTAATCCGCTCTCCAGAAGAGTACAAGTTCCGTTTTTTTTAGCTATCTCCATAACTTCGTTAGACGGGAGCCCTTTCTGCAATGCTTCTCTAACTTTATCATCAGCCAAAATAATCTCATTAATTACCGATCTTCCTTTATAACCGATAAAATTGCACTTCTCACAGCCTTTAGCCTTGTAAATAACCTGGGAAGTTAAAGTGATGTTCGGAGGGGTATCTTCAGGCTTAACTTCGTAAGGCTCCTTACAAACAGGGCAAAGCTTTCTTATTAATCGCTGAGCAATGATTAACCTTAGAGAAGCCACGACTAAATATTTAGGAATACCTATATCCACTAACCGCGCAATCGTAGAAATAGCATCATTAGTATGCAGAGTAGAAAAAACCAAGTGGCCGGTAAGAGCTGCTCTTACAGTCATCTCGGCAGTCTCTAAATCCCTTACCTCTCCAATTAAAATTATATCCGGATCCTGTCTCAGGAAACACCTTAAAGCATTTGCAAAAGTTAGGCCGATTTCCGGCTTCACCTGAACCTGATTTATCTCTTCTATCCTATATTCTACCGGGTCTTCAGCGGTAAGAATATTCTTGGTTGATGACTTTACTTCATTTAAAGCAGCGTAAAGTGTAGTAGTTTTACCGCTCCCTGTAGGCCCGGTGAGAAAAACAAGGCCGTACGAAGCCTCTATTCCCCGCCGCGTCAATTCTAACTCCTGAGGTAAAAACCCTAATCTTGCCAAATCTAAAGGTACCCGGCTTTTATCCAGAATCCTTAAAACTATTTTTTCACCGTAAATAGTAGGCATAGATGAAACTCTTAAATCTATAAGCCTCTTGCCTATTTTCACCATAAACCCTCCATCTTGGGGAAGGCGTTTATCAGCGATATCCATTTTTGAAAGAATCTTTAACCGGGAAATAATCGGTAAATAGAGCGAAGTTGAGGGGGAAGGCATATCATACATAACGCCGTCAATTCTATACCTTAAATTCAGCTTATCATAATGAGGCTCCAGGTGTATATCAGAAGCATTTTCTTCGATTGCCTGCCGTATTAAAAGGTCTACCAGCTTTACTACCGGAGCTTCTTCAGCTTGGGCAATCATTTTATCTAAGCTTAAATCGGTCTCTTCGGCAGACAATTCTTTTATATTTCCCTCGGTATCGTCGCCGGCGGCCTGGATAGCCTCACGAAAAATCTTCTCCTTTCCGTAAAAAACATGGATAGCTTTCAAAATATCGCCTCTTGTAGAAACAACCGGGTTTATCTCGCAGCCGGTGATTTTTTTAAGATTATCAATAAGGATTAAGTCCAGAGGATCAAATATTACCACGGTCAAAGAGTTAAGATTACGAGAAAGAGGGAGGATAACATTCCTTATCGCAAAATCGTGAGGGATAAGCCCTTCTAAACCCTGATCAGCAGCAGGGGTAAGCTTACCGGATATTAAAGAAATATAGGGAATGGACAACTGTTTGCTTAGCGCGATAACTATCTGTTCATCGCTTACATAATTCAACCTTATCAAAACCTCGCCTAGCTTCCCCCCTTCCTTAGCTTGCGAGGCAATAGCCTCCTCAAGCTGTTTCTTGGTAATAATACCTTCGGAAATTAATATATCCCCTAATCTTGTATATCTTGCCATTTTATATTCAAATAGAAGTAATTTATTTACAACGATCTAAAGCGACTTTCATGGAACTTTCTCTTGAAGAATTTTGCTGTTCCCGGGAAATAACTTTTGTCTTCTTAGCCAAGCCCCCTTCTTCTTTCAGAATATGGGGAGTTAAGAAAATTACTAACTCCCTATCACCTGTTCCGGTAGTATCTTTATATCGGAACAAAGTCCCTATCAGAGGAATATCTCCTAAAAAAGGGACCTTTGTTCCAACTTCTTTCTTGTCCCCTCTTATAAGCCCTCCCAAAAATAACGTCTCATTATCATGGAGCCTCACAATCGAACGGGTGCTTCTATCTTCTACATTTTTATAGAGATCTCCTGTTGTCAGATCTTTAAAATCGGAATTACTAGTTGAAACTATGGAAGGCTCAATGACTAATGTAATTTCTTTAGTTTCAGGATTAACCTGGGGAGTTACCTTTAAAGTTACTCCGCTGCCTTTTAAATCACCTATATCGCTAATTCGTATTGGTTCTGATGTCTTATTTCCAGTATCATTGTCTTCTTCAATTTTTCGGCCAATTACCTCATCAGTTGTCACATTAATTTCAGCGGTTTCATTATTTAAAGTTAAAATCTTTGGACGTGCAAGAATTTTAGTTGTTGTATCTTGTTCATAAAACTCGGCAATCAGCTCATTACTGGTTAAATCTACAGTCGCTGTTCTAAAAGGAATCGGCCCTTTATTAGGAAAAAAAGAGGTAGGAAAGGGTGAAATTTTACCATAAAGTCCGCTCGTATATTTAAAACCCAGCTTATCAATCGTTTTTGTGTCAACATCAAGAATCTCTACCTCAATCATCACCTTAATCGGGGCAATATCCAATTTACTTATCACCTCATCAATTGTGGAAAATTGACTCGGAGCATCAACTACTATTAAAGAATTTGTTGCAGGATCTTCGGTTACACTCCCCCTTACCTCTTCAGTTTCACTCTTAGCCAACACCGCTTCTACAGCACTCTTAATTCCTTCGTCATCTCTTCCGCCTTCTGCTTCCAATATAGTTCCCAGATGCCCCTCTATTTTTGAACCTGCTACCCGCGCATACTTTAAATAGTAAACTTTAGTTTTTAATTCCAGAGCCGGCTTAAACATTTCTTTAACTACGAATAAATTTGAATCAGGATAATAATCATAAGTAAGGTTGTTTGCCTCAAATATCACATCCATTGCTTCCCTTATAAGAACATCCTTCATATACAAAGTCAGTGTTCTTTCTTTTACTGCCTCAGTAGAGATAAAATTAAGGCCTATTTGCTGAGAAAGCAACTTTAAAACATCTGCCAATTGTGCACCTTCTAAATCTAAAGATACTTTCTCATCAAGGCTGGCAATCAAATAATTTCCATAAATATTATCTTGAGAAAAAACTCCGCTCCCGGAAAATGCCAGAAGCAATAGAGTTATTAGAAAAATCTTTCTCATATCTCCCCCTTTTTCTCAATTTTTATCTTATATACCTTTTCCCCGTAAAAAATGAATACTGTGCTTTTTTCAATTTTGAAAATTTGAGCATCTAAATCTTTAAGCCTCTCACCCACTTTATAAACCTCTCCGTCGATTATCACCTGAGGGGAATCACCCCCCCAAAGAACACCCTGCAAAACCATAGAAGGAAGAACCTCTTCTGTAACCTCTGCTGCAGCATCTACATCTATTTCCGTTGGCTCCGCCTCTTTTTGCGGCAACAAAGGCCCAAATGGATTTTTATACTGGCTTTGAGAGTAAGAAATATTAACGAAAAACAAAAACGTTAAAATAAAACTAGCGATATTTTTTATCATTTTTTAAGAATAACCCCTTTTAAGGTTACATTTATTCCGATCCTCCCCCCTTCTTCCCCCATAGATATCACAGCTCTCTCGATAGCTACGCTTTTTTCCTCAATCGCTGCTATAAAAGCTATAAAGTCATTATAGGTACAGAGAATGCTTAGCTGCATTTTTGTCTCCCAATAAAGATCTTTTTCTGTATTAAACGCCTTTAAGAGAGTAATATTTATTTTTGAAGCTTTGGCTTTTTCCTCTATAAATTTTTTGAGAACCAAGGTATCCCCGGCTAAAAAAACGCTGTTTAATTCGCTGCTGTCAATTTTTAGCTTTTCCCATTTTTTTATTGTTAAATCTTCCTTTTCTAATTTTCGCGTCCTTACCGCTATCTTCTCATTCTGCAAAGAGTAATGAGAAAATACGCTGCGAATCATTATGGCAAAGACGACAACAATGGCTATTCCCGCGGCTGCATTTTTATAAGGTAAAATAGCTTTTGTATTCATAATTATTATTTACCCCCGTTAGAGATTTTTCTCTAACGGGGTTTATTTCTCAAGAGTAATAGCAAAATAAGTAACCTCAAAATCCTCTATTTTTTTTCTGCTTGAAGATTCAAGCTCTATTCTGCTAAAAACCGGCCTTACTACCTTATTCTTCTTTAGGTTGGAAATAAACTCATCTACACCCAGCCTTTCTTGATAATCATCATTGCAAAAAATATACCCGGATAAAACGGCTGTATACTTATAATTTTTCTGATAAACACCTAATTTATTAAGCCATAATCTACGGGGAAGAATTTTATCACTAGCTAATTCTTTAAAAAAAGGAGAAAGCCTATTAAAGGAAGCCACCACTTTTCTCAAAGAGTTAATTCTCTCCTCTTCTAAATTTACTCTCTCCATCCTTTCCTGCGAGGAAAGCCCTTCCAGGGCGGCCGGTATAACTATGGCTTTCTCTCTTTGCTTTAAAATAGCTCTTTTCTCCGGTATCTTATACCCTAACATTACAGAAAAAAAGACAGAAACAACTAATCCGATTCCTGCCAACGTACCCAATAAGCCTACTTTTAACCTGCTTTCCGATGGGACTCCCTGAGAAGGAGAAATACGCTCTTCGGTGCTCCTCAGTTCCGGTTTAAATTTGTAAGAGAAACTCTCTGCGCCAACTACCCCCAAAGCTTTAACATTTTCTATCCGGGCATTATCACGGGCAATTAAATCACACGATGAAATAGTCTCTATCTCAACCTGTAATCCTTCTTTTAAAAGAGGAGCTAACTCCTCCAAACCGGAATCCCCGGCTATAATGAATTTTTCCAATTCATAATTTTTGAATTCTCTTTTAAAATACTGAAAAGAAAAATTTACTGCCTCAATAAAACTATCTAAATCAAAAGTGCCTTCTTTTTTGGAAACAACAAGATAGCGGTTAAAAACCGGCAAATCCCGTTGAAAAAAAGTAAGGTAAGCTTCTGACTGGCTAAAATCTAAAATAGCAAAATTCTTAAGCGGCGAAAATTTCTTTAACGCTTTTACAACCCTAACCAAAGATATACAAGAAGGTTCCAAAACAACCGCATTAAGCTCTAAGCGGGATAATATAGACTTAATCCTTTGAAAGTTATTTTCTTTTATTCCTACAAAAGAAAGATTTATCTTTTTTTCTTTAGAAAAACTGACATATTCATAATCCCATACCAGCTCCTTCATCTTAAAAGGAATATATTTTTCAACTTCATAGACCAATGAGGATTCTACTTCTTTTTTCTTCATTATAGGCATTTCCAGAAGCCTGAAAATAAAATCCTTATCGGCAACAGAAATATAAATATCCTTAATATCACTACCCAGCTCCCGCAAGGTTTTATTTATTAAAGCTTCCCACCTTACATCTTCATCCAAAACCCCGCCCTTTGTCGCTTCCAAAGAAGAAAACTCAAACCTTCCTAAAGAAATAAGGTCTCGACCCTGGGCCATTACCGCGCCTACAGAATTTACTCCTAGATATAAACCGACCTTCTTCTCTCTCACCTCAACTCCTACTACACTTCTTTAACCAGTCATCAATATACTTCCGGTCAAAACGCCATACTTTGCCGATTTTTATTCCTGATATCTTCCCATTATGCAGCCAATTATAAATAGTCTGCTTTTGCAAGCCTAAGTAATCAGCTAGCTCATCAACACTCATTAATCGCGGTATTCTTTTTTTCCTCATTTCTTATAATTATGTTATGTTTCTATTAAAATGCATTTGTTTAGTAATGTCAACTATAATTTGTTATAATTTATTATTCTTTCCTATACCTTGTATGTGCTAAAAACATACCACTACATATTGTGCATCATTTAGTTAATTATCAGCTTTAAAACAGGATTTTTAAAGGTTGAGAGTGTTCTGGATCCTCCGCCTTCGCGAAGGATGGCCAGGAGAATTGTGAGGATGACCGGATTGTATCCGTAAGATGTTATTGGGCTGATGCGCCTAAAAGGATGGCCACAAAAATGGTTTTATTATCCGTATTTTTTTATTAAGCTAAGGGCAATGATATTTTTCTGAATTTGATTTGTGCCTTCGTAAATCTGGGTTATTTTTGCATCCCGCATGAATTTCTCCACAGGGTAATCCCGCATATAGCCGTATCCGCCATATATCTGAACAGCGTTAGTAGTTACTTCCATAGCGACATCAGAAGCAAACATCTTTGCCGCTGCGCTAGCCGGCCCTACATTCTTCAAGCCTCTATCTACCATTGAAGCAACGCTATAGACTAAACTCCTGGCTGCCTCTACTTTAGTAGCCATATCAGCAAGCATCCATTGTATCCCCTGGAAAGAACTTATAGGTTTACCGAATTGAACCCTTTGACGAGCATATTCTGTAGCCAACTCTAAAGCCCCTTGCCCAATTCCTACTGCCTGAGCAGCAACTCCCGGACGGGAATGATCAAAGGTTCTCATAGTAGCAATAAAACCAATACCTTCTTTCGCGCCTAGAAGGTTTTCTTTGGGAACCTTAAGATCATTAAAAATCAGCTCACCGGTTGAAGATGCTCTTATGCCCAGTTTCTCTTCCTTTTTGCCAAAAGTAAAACCTTCCATACCCTTATCTAGTATAAAAGCTGATACTCCACGAGGGCCCCTGCTCTTATTAGTAACAGCGATTACGGTATAAACTTCAGCATCTCCGCCATTAGTGATAAAATGCTTTGTTCCGTTCAAAATATAATAATCACCGTCTTTGACAGCCGTAGTCTTCACTGCCGCCGCATCTGAGCCGGCCTCAGGCTCAGTTAAAGCAAAAGCAGCTAGTTTTTTTCCTGAAGCTATGTCCGGCAAATACTTTTTTTTCTGCTCTTCAGTACCAAAAAATAGAATCGGAAACATCCCCAGAAAAGATGCTGCATAAGTAGTTGCTATACCACCATCAACACGAGAAATCTCTTCAGTAGCAATACATAAATCCATAAGCCCGGTTCCCATTCCTCCATATTCCTCGGGTATACATATGGAAAAAAGATCCGATTGCCCCAATATCTTGATAATCTCTACCGGGAATTCTTCTTTCTCGTCAAGTTCTCTTGACTGCGGCCTTATTTTTTCCTCAGCAATCTGACGGCATAAATCACGTAACATTTTTTGTTCTTCAGTTAAAGGATAATCAACTAAAAACATTTTGCTCTCCTCCTTATTCGTGCTTTAAATATTATCTCTAAAACAGGATTTTAACTATAAAATCTTTATCTGTCAATTTTTTTTGCTTTTGTAAAAAATATCTTTACGCGTTTAAAAACTTGGGTATGATTTCCGAAAGCGTAGGATGAATAAAAACGCATTTCTTTAAATCATCCACCTTTAGATTATTCTTGATGCAAAGAGAAAATATGCTAATGAGCTCACCGGCAGCCTGGGAAATTATCCCTGCGCCAATAATTCTTTTCTTTTTATCAATAAGAACTTCTATAAACCCATCGGAATCTCCATAAACATAAGCAGAAGAAAACTTCATAAAATTTGACTTTATTACTCTATATTTTATACCTTTAAGTTTAGCCTCCTCCTCCAACATTCCCACCTTCGATAACGAAGGAAAAGAAAATACGCACTCACTAAGGCCGTGATAATCTTCTTTACGTTTCTTACCCCTTATATTATCAATGCAAATCCCGGCCTGATATTCAGCTGCATAAGCAAACAGCTTTTTCCCGGTTACATCACCACAAGCATAAATATTTTTTATATTTGTCTTTAAATACTTATTCGTCTTTAGCCATCCTTGAGGGCTCTTAGCCAAACCGATAGCCTCTATCCCCAAGCCACTTAGCCTTGGCCTTCTTCCTGTAGCTGAAATGATTAGATCAAACTCATCTAGATTAAAATCTTTAACATCCTTGCCGGTTTCGATATTTATTCCTTTTCTTTCCAGAATCACTCTCAAGCGCTGAGCTAAATAATAATCAAAAGAGGGTAAAATATGCTTTTCTTTTTCGATTAAGTAAACATTCTTTCCAAAACTTTGCAAAAGCGATGCAGTTTCTACTCCAATATAGCCAGCACCAACAATAAGGATCTTATCGCCTAAATCCTCTCTAGAGAATATCTCCTCAGCAAACATTATTTTGGGGCTATCAAATATTGACCTGGGAGAAGAACCGGCGGCAATAACAATATTTTTCGCCTTTACAGTAATATTACCTGCAACCAGGTTATTCCTGTCTATAAAACAAGCCTTCCCCCAAATTATATCAAGGCCTTGTTTTTCTAAAAATAAAGATAGAGTTGATTTTATCCTTTCGGTGGTCTCCCGGCTTCTCTTGAAAGTATCCAGCCAGGTTTTATTAGCCTGGGATGATTTAAGGAAGAACTTGGTAGGAATACAGCCTTTATTAAGACAGGTCCCGCCTAAAGTCTCTTTTTTTTCTTCAATCAAGACCGTCCGCAACCCGGCCCCCAAAGCCTCTTTTGCACAAGCAATCCCTGCGGCTCCGGCACCAATTATTGCTAAATCATACATTTTTAAATTTTACATTCCTTTTTCTTTTCGAAGTTCTTTTATTCTTTTAATAATAGCTTTTGCGGTTTCTTTTGTGCCTACGGCAGTAGGGTCATCTCGGGTAGGCTTAAGATCGTAAGTTACGAATACACCTTCAGCAATTACATCTTCAACGGACTTCTCTAAAATCTTTGCCGCCTCCTGCTCACCTAAATATTTAAGCATAAGAGAAGCTGAAAGAATAGTCGCAATAGGATTCACTCTATTTTTACCGGCATATTTAGGAGCACTTCCGTGAGTCGGCTCAAAAACAGCTATACTTTCTCCAATATTTGCACCGGCAGCTAGCCCTAATCCTCCGATTAATCCCGCACCTAAATCTGAAATTATATCTCCGTATAGATTAGGTAAGACCAAAATATCAAAATTCTCCGGCCGCCTGGTTAACTGCATCGTCAAATTATCAACGATGACATCATTAGCTTCAATCTTTCCCTCGTATTCTTTAGCTACATCATAAAAAGTGTGCAGGAATAAACCATCAGTGCATTTCATTATGTTAGCTTTATGTATACAACTTATCTTTTTCCTGCCATTCTTTAGGGCATAATCAAAAGCAAAACGAGAAATTCTTTCAGTTGCAAAACGAGATATCGGTTTAATTGATATCGCACTATCTTGACGTATTTTTTTCTCAGATAAAGAGTTAATCTCTCCAATCACTTTTTTAGCCTCCGGGGATTCCGCAAAAAATTCAATACCGGCATAAAGATCTTCGGTATTTTCCCGCATTATTACTATATTTATATCTTTATGAAAAACAGTGGGAATATTAAAAGACTTAACCGGGCGCATGCAAACATAAAGCTCAAATATCTGCCTTATGGCTACATTAACCGAACGGAATCCTTTCCCGACAGGAGTGGTAATCGGGCCTTTTAGGGCTACCTTGTTCTTACGTATTGCAGCCAGAGTTTCATCAGGAAGAAGCTTCCCATATTTTTTTAAAGCGCACTCACCAGCCTCAACTCTCTCCCACTCAATTTCCACGCCTAAAGCCTCAATGCACTTTAGAGCAGCATCAGTCACTTCCGGGCCGATACCATCGCCGGGGATTAAGGTAATTTTATAACTCATACTTTATATTATTAACGGTACGGGCAGCCCGTACCCTACATTACCTCTTTTACACGTCCTTAAACCCTTTATTTTTCTTTAGATAATTTAAAATTCCCCCGCGTTCTACCAACTCTTTACGAAATTTATCCCAGGGTTTAAACTCTATTAATTTTCCTTTCTTTTTTTTAATTATTCCTTTATCAAGATCAATAATTATCTCTTCACCCTCTTTTAAGATTGAAGTATCAGCTTCGATTAAAGCCAATCCGATATTAAAAGCGTTACGGTAGAAGATTCGGGCAAAACTCTTTGCTACTACGCAAAGTACCCCGGCTTCTTTTATAACCCACGGAGCCTGCTCCCGGGAAGAACCCATACCAAAATTTTCTCCGGCTACAATTATTGATTTACCGGGAATTAACTCTTTATATAAATTCGGCCTGATATCTTCAAAAAGATATTTGGAGAGCTCCTTCATGTCTGTGATCGAAAACTTGTACCTTCCGGAAATTATCCAATCAGTATTAATATTATCGGCAAATTTAAATATTTTTCCCTTAATGGTCATTCTTCGCTTTTCTCTTTATTCGCCATTCTTTATTCGTACAGCATCTACAAACTCTCAAACTCACTAATACTCTTAACCTTCCTGATTGCTGTATCTTTACTGATAACACCTTCCTTGTAAAGTCGTTTTAAGGATTTATCCATAGTGTGCATTCCATATTTAGCTCCCATCTGAAGCAAAGAAGGAATTTGCGCAATGTCATTCTCCCTTATTAAATTTCTTATTCCGGGAGTAGAAACCATTACCTCTGTTGCCAAAACTCTTCCTTTACCATCAGTCCGGGAAATAAGTACCTGAGAAATTACGCCTTGCAAACATTCAGCAAGCTGAACAGTAATCTGCCGCTGTTGATGAGGAGGAAAAACATCGATTATTCTTTGAATTGTCTGGGGAGCATCAGGGGTATGCAGAGTAGCTAAAACCAAATGCCCAGTCTCAGCGGCGGTTAAAGTAGTAGCAACCGTACTTAAATCACGCATCTCACTTACCACAATTACATCCGGATCCTGACGAAGAGCCCTCTTTAGGGCTTCAGAAAAGGAGTGCGTATCAGAATACAACTCCCGCTGTTTTATAATGCTTTTTTTATTAGTATAAATAAATTCAATGGGGTCCTCAATACAGACAATCATATCCTTACGCGACTCATTAATAAAATTAATCATCGAAGCTAGAGTAGTGCTCTTACCTGTTCCCGTAGGGCCGGTAACTAATACCAAACCGTTGGGCTTTTGAATAAAATCGTAAACTACATCCGGTAACCCCAATTCTTCAATGGTAGGAATTTTCCGAGGAACCCGTCTTAAAGCTGCTTCAACGTTACTCTTCTGAAAATGAATATTTATCCTGAATCGATCCATACCTTGAAGAGAGAAAGAAAAATCTAATTCTTTGTCTTGCTCAAAGATAGCTTTCTGCTCATCATTTAACATACTGTATATTAGGTCTCGAGTTGCTTCTTTATCCAAAGATGGTAAATCAACAACCATAAGTTGACCGTCAATCCGTAATACCGGGGGATTACCAGCAGTGATATGTAAATCACTTGCGTTTTTTTCTTGAGCTAGTTTAAGTAAACTGGTTATATTTGCCATTCATCCACCTCCTCAATAAAACTTATAGGTATTTTCTGGGATCAGCAATTTCACCTTTAATTGCTGAAGCGATAACTGTTGCCGGTGAAGCTAAATAGATAAAACTCTTGGGATTACCCATTCGGCCTTTGAAATTTCGATTAGCTGTAGAAATTGTTACTTCTCCATCAGCCGGAACTCCCTGATGAGTCCCCACGCAAGGGCCACAGCCAACAG
>JAIWAR010000030.1:0-15740 GCA_048634245.1 Methanosarcinales archaeon
GCCCGGGGATATGTCAAAGCTATTAAAACTCAACCCAAAGAAAGCTTTGGTCGACATATCTCCTGAATGGGAAAAAGGAAATTATTCTTCTGCGCAAATTCAAGATTACATACTGCCTTATTCTGATAATCTCGATTTTTTACCTATTATTTTAAATCCTCAAGAAAAATACTACATAAAGGAAGAATTTTTGGCATCAGTGTTAAAAGACCTTAAAGAGAAATACGAATTTATTATAGCTGACACCGGTATAAATATAAACCGGCGGCTTATTGCCTTTTTTGAGCATACGAATTTGATTCTAATTATTGTAAACCCCGACCTTCTTTCCATACATAAAATTAAAGAAAGTATAAAAAAATTACAGTTTCTTTCTTTCCCTTTAAAGATGATAAAATTAATCCTCAATAGAGCCGAAAGCCTGGGAGGAGTTGCCTGGCAAGAAGTAAAAGTGGCTTTATCGTCTGAAATTTTAATCCATATCCCCTCCCAGGGAAAAGCTGTATGTTCATCAATAAATAGACAAATCCCTTTGATAATCGATAACCCGCGTTCACAAGTCAGTATTCTATTAAATAAGCTGGCTCAAAACTTACTTGATAATCCTCAATATTTCATGACATCTCAGGAATTGGAAAAATTCCTCTCCGATTCGCCGAAAAACAAAATTCTCGTTGAAGAAGAACTGCCTGTTGAAAATTTAGATTCATCCCCATTAAGAAAAATAGAGAAAAGAGACGAGAAAATGAATCAACTGAAAAACCTTATACATAAAAAAATTATTCAGGAAATAGATTTGAAACAATTAAATACAGTAACTTTTGGCGGGAAAAAGATAAAAAAATTATATGAAAAAACAAAAATAACAATAACTAATGCCTTAGCTGAAGAAACCGGGGTATTAATAACTTCCCGTGAAGAAAGAGAACTTTTAATAAAAGAAATTCTTGATGAAACATTCGGACTGGGCCCTCTGCAAGACTTGATTAACGACCCTGAAATTACCGATATCCTGGTTAATAACTTAGACCATATATACATAGAAAAAAAAGGTAAACTGGAATTAACTTCTAAAAAATTTTCCTCTAATAAGCAGGTCCGCCAAATAATAGAAAGAATCCTGGCTCCTTTAGGCAGGAGAATAGATGAGTCCGTTCCCATGGTTGACGCCCGTCTCGCTGACGGCTCACGTGTAAATGCTATCATCCCTCCTCTCTCGCTAACCGGGCCAACCTTAACTATCCGTAAATTTGGCACAGAAAGGCTTACAACTCCTGACTTAATAAAATTAAACACCCTTGATAATACTATGGCTGAGTTTCTAAAAGCCTGTGTTTTAACCCATAAAAACATAATAGTATCCGGAGGAACCGGCTCGGGTAAAACAACCATCCTTAATGTATTATCGGAATTTATACCTCAGGGAGAACGTTTGGTCACCATTGAAGATGCGGCTGAATTAAAACTTCGGCATGACCATTGGATACGTTTAGAGTCCCGTCCGTCAAACGTTGAAGGCAAAGGTTCAATCTCTGCAAGAGACTTATTCAAAAATTCCTTACGCATGCGGCCGGACAGGATAATCATCGGCGAGTGTAGAGGGCCTGAAAGTTTAGATATGCTTCAAGCGATGAATACCGGCCACGACGGTTCTATGACAACTCTTCATGCTAACTCTACGCAAGATGTTTTATCCCGGCTGGATTCTTTAATTCTTATGAGCGGGATAGAGATTCCTTTACGGGCGATTCGGGAAATGATTGCCTCAGCAATAAATATCATAGTACACACCTCCCGCCTGGCTGACGGTTCAAGGAAAATAGTCCAGATTACGGAAATTACCGGTATGCTCGATGAAATGCATATCGGTTTAAAAGATATTTTCGTTTTTAAACCCTCCGGCATAGATAAAAATAATAAAGTTTTAGGCGAATTCCGGCCTACAAAAATCATTCCTACCTTCTTTGAGGAGATACTAAATCAAGGCATTACTCTAAGCAAGGATATCTTTAAAGTCTAACGCTCATAATTACTATTATATGTTAAAAAACAGCCAGAATTTAAAGCAGGAAGTTAAAGTTCGGTTAATCAGACACCTACCGGCTAATATTTCTAAAATAAACCGGACAGGCGTATTGCAATTAATAAGAAAAACAACGGAATCGATAGTAAAAAACAAATTAAACAACGAAGAAAAAGAAAAATTAATTGAAGACTTAATATCTGAAATATTAGGCTTTGGCCCAATCGATAGCTTGCTAAAAGACCCTAGTATAACCGAAATAATGATAAACGGCCCTAAACAAATTTATATAGAACAAAATGGAAAACTACTGCGTATCAATACCCTGTTTCGAGATAATGAGCATCTTTTTTCTTTTATCGATAAAATGCTTTCAAATGCCGGAAGAAGGGCTACGGAGCTAGAGCCTTATGTTGATGCCCGTCTTGCTGACGGTTCGCGCATAAATATAGTGAAGCCCCCTATTTCTCCATTCCCCTTAATAACCCTCAGAAAATTCAATTTCCATACACTTACTATAGCTGAGTTATTAGATTTGGGCACCCTTGATAAAAAAACCGCTAATTTTTTAGACACCTTCATAAAGGCAAAAAAGAATATCATAATTTCCGGAGGCACCGGCGCAGGAAAAACAACGCTCTTAAACAGCTTAGCGTCTTTTATACCAAAAGAAGAGAGAATCGTTGTTATCGAAAACACCCGCGAATTACACATCAACCACCCTCATGTTATTTCTTTAGAATGCCGGCCTGCAAGTATTACCGGAAAAGGAGAAATTACCCTACATCAACTAGCTAAAAATAGCTTACATATGCGGCCTGACCGAATAATTTTAGGAGAAATAAGAGGCGAAGAAGCTTTAGATGTTATTCAGGCTATGAATACGGGCCAGGCAGGCTCTCTGTGCACAATTCATAGCAACTCCTGCCTTGACTGCATGGAACGCCTGCAGATATTAACATTAATGGCTAATTCTAATATCTCTTCAGAAGTTGCTATAAGGCAGGTTGTTCTTGCTGTTGATTTGATTATCCAAATGAGCCGCTTGAAAGACGGTTCCCGCAAAATAATACAAATTTCCGAAGTAATAAAAACCCAAAAAACTATATTTTCACTTAAAGATATCTTCGTTTTGTAAGAAATTGGTTTACAATATTGTTTTATGAATATTCGACATATTATCTTGGATACCAGTATTTTTGTTAACCCTGATTCCCGCACTTATTTCGGAAATACGGTAAGTAAAGCTTTCTGTAATTTCTTAGACCTGATAAAAGACAAAAAACATATTAACTGTTACATTCCTCCTTCAATATATGAAGAATTGACAAAATTCATCGAAAAATTACCCCCGGTAGAAAAGACTATTCTGATCAACAAAAAACCCCCTTCTTCCTACCAAACCCCTGTATCGGCTATGCTGGTATATGAATTTATTGAGGAGATGCGCCTAAGAATCAACAAAGGTTTGCGAATTGCTGAAAAATATACCCGTAAAGGATTAGCTGCCCCAATGCCAACCAGAAATGAAAGAAATGAAGAGCTGATAAAAAGCTTAAGGCAGGAATACCGCACAGCTTTGCGTGAAGGGATTATTGACAGCAAAGAAGACTTTGACCTCGTCCTCTTAGCTAAAGAACTAAATGCTTATTTAGCCACCTCTGACCAGGGGTTAGTAAAATGGGCTCAAAAGTTAGGCATACCCTGTTTAAACGCTCAGGAACTAAAAGAAATAGTAACTACCCCTTAATGATAGAAGTAGTAATCTCGCGGGTAATATCTTGAATGGTAATTATTCCGTAAGGTTTTTTGCCTTTTAAAACTAAAGCGATACTTTCTTTTTGAGATTTCAATCTTGTAAAAGTTTGGTGAAGCTTCTGGTTAACCCCCACCTTAGCTATAGGCCTTATAAATTGCTGCCAATCACACGCGGCAGGATCTGAAGAAAGCTGAAGAGTTTCTTCGTAAAATAGATCATAAATATTCACATACCCGATAATCTCTTTATTTTTGAATACAGGATAACGGGTAAACCGGTACTTTTTTACTATTCCCAAAAGAGTCTTGTAGGAGTCTGTATAATCAAAACCAACTATTTTTCCTGCCCTTACGCAAACATCTTTAATCCTGTCACTTCTGAAATCAAAAACTTCTTCGATTGCTTCCTTCTCGCCCTTATCAATATCACCCTCTTTTTCTCTCTCTTTAACTAAGAACTTTATTTCCTCCTTGGTTACAAAAAAAGAGCGAAGCTTAGCCTTCTTTGCAAAAATCTTTACTAAAAATTTGCTAACTGCTCCAATGCTTTTTACTATTGGTAAGAATAGTTTCTCAAAAAAGCTGATTAAATCTACTACTTGACAGCTGAAACCTTCCCCGAAAAAACGGCCAATATTCTTAGGAATGAGCTCGGCAAAGATCACCACAATTGGCGTAAATACAAAAGTTATCCATAAACTGCTTGCTTTTACGCCCTGATTGATTAAAAAGAAGGTGAGAAAGCTGGAACTTAGCACTACCGAAATATTTGTCCCTACCAAGGTAACAATCAAGAGCCTCTCCGGGTTTAGGATGAATTCGTAAACTTTCTTAGCTTTTTCATCTCCCTTATTCTGACGATGACGCAGTTTAAGAGCGGAGGAAGAAATAAAACTTATCTCACTGGCAGCAAAAAAACCCTGCAAGATAACAAAAATTAAACATCCGAATAAATATAAATGAATCATATTTTCACAACTTCTGATCTATGCTGATCTTTTTGTCTTTTATTTCTAATATTACACTTACAATTCTTCTAACTGTAGCCCTTTCTATAGTAAATTCTACACTCTTGAATTTTAATTTCTCTCCAGGCCGGGGTATCTTCTCCATTTGAGAGAGTAAAAAACCGGCAACTGTATCTTCTTCTTCAGGCAGATTCAAACCTGTCTCTAAATTTACTGTTTTAATATTTGTTTTTCCGTAAACTCTATATTTTTTCTCCTCTATTTTCTCTAAAGGCTCCTGGATACTTTCAAATTCATCATAAATTTCCCCAAATATTTCCTCAATAATGTCTTCGGTTGTAATCAAACCTTCAGTTCCTCCATACTCATCTAAAACAATAGCTATCCTTTCCTTTTTTTCTAAAAATAGCTTTAGGATATCATCTATCCCTTTACTCTCGGGAATAAATATCGGTTTATGCAAAAAATCATGATAGTCTCTACCCGGCTCTAAAAAGACATCTTTAGCGTAAAGAATCCCTACAATATTATCTAATGACCCCTCATATACGGGAAATTTAGAGTGTTTTTTCTGACGTAAAAAAGTTATTACCTCCCCTTGACTCAACTTAGTATCAATCCCCCTTATATCAATGCGGGCAGTCAATATTTCACTGGCTTTAGTATCCTTAAACTCCAAAACATGGCTGATCATCTCCTCTTCCTGAGCGGAAATCTGGCCGTCCTTTTTACTTAAAACAAGAGCGGTCTTGAATTCCTCATCACTTAAAGCGGATTTTTGGGGTTTACGAATAATAGGAGGAGAGAAACCCTCCACTATTCTTTCAATAATAATAATGAAAGGAGAAAAGACTTTAGAAAAGACATTCAGTATGGGGGAAAGAGATAGGGCTAATTTTTCCGCTGCATATATTGCTATTGTCTTAGGAAAAATCTCTCCTAAAAATAGAATAAGCGTACCGCTGACTAGAACCGCTATAATAAGTCCGTTTCCTCCCCAGATCCGGACAAATATAGCTGTGGCCAGCGAAGCCAGGCCAATATTAACCAGTAAATTGCCAAAAACAATAGCTGAAAGTAAACGAGTAGGCCGGCGCAAAAGATTCTTAACTACCTTACCCCCAGGATGCTTTTGGGTAATCCGCCGTAATTTTAAGTTGCTTAAAGAGAAAATCGCTGTCTCTGAACCCGAAAAAAAGGCTGAAAGAATAATAAGAATTAGAAAGAAAAAGATATTAATTAGCATCTTTAAATATTACCTATATAGACATAGCGCAAACCGGCTTTTCTACCTAACTCTTCCGCTTTTTTTAAAGTTTCCATCGGGGTTGGTTTACGATTTAAAAACTGGTAATCAGGATGAAACCGGCTTATATGCCAGGGTATATCTTTTCCAACATCAGCAATAAACCGCGCTATATCCGCCAACTCAGAAGAAGAATCATTCTCACCGGGAATAATTAAAGTGGTTATCTCTATCCAAATATTTAAACTTTTAGCAAGCTTAATAGTTTCCAAAACCGGCTGTAAATGAGCTTTGCAATTTTTTAGATAAAATTCCTCGCGAAAACTCTTAAGGTCTATATTGGCGGCATCCAAATAAGGATTTATAGCCTCTAAAGCCTCCCTGCTCATATAGCCATTGGTTACGAATACGTTCTTCAGGCCGGCTTGCTTAGCTAACTTAGCGGTATCATAGGCATACTCAAAAAAAACAGTCGGTTCAGTATAAGTATAAGAAATACTCTTGCAATGATTTCTTTTTGCTTCCTCTACTACCTTCGCCGGCATCAATTCACGGCCTTGCCAATATTTATCCCGCTTAGAAACCTGAGAAATCTGCCAATTCTGACAAAAACCACAACGGAAATTACAACCTATCGTGGCTATAGAAAAAGATACGCTCCCGGGTAAGAAGTGATAGAGCGGTTTTTTTTCTATTGGATCTAAATTAGAAGCTATAGCCTCAGCATAAACTAAAGTGTTTAAATTACCCCGGATATTTTGTCTTACACCGCAGCGGCCAAATTTATCAGGAGCAATCTTGCAACGATGGGCACAAAGATAGCAACACACTATATCCTCTTTCAGCTTATCATAAAACATCGCTTCTTTTATCATGGTATGTTTAAAAGACAGAGCCTTAACCTGTCCCTACACAGAGTTCTTATTTTTATAGGTTGCAAATTTTCTGGCTAATAAATAAAGAAGGTCGGACAATCTATTCAGGTAAATTAAGATATGCCTATTGCTTAAGAACTTTTTTCTCTTTAAAGTTGTAACTCTCCTCTCAGCCCTTCTGGCTATAGTTCGGCATATATCTAAAGTACTGGAAACCGGATTCTCACCGGATACCTGAAAACACCTTACTTTTAAACTCTTTTTTCCTTCTAAGTCTTTTATGATTCCGTCAAGACGGCCGACAAAACTATTATCGATTCGTTCTTTTAGTTTATTTAATGATTTAGCTTCAGTTGCTATTTCAGCGCATAATATAAATAAATCTTTCTGAATCTTTTCGATAATCTTCTTTATCTGTTTATTTTTAATCATACTCTTTGATAAGCCTAAATAAGAAGACAACTCATCAAGGGTTCCGCAAGATTCAATTCTTATATGATCCTTGCTTACTCTTGGCCCCTGATAAAGATGAGTCTTTCCCCGATCCCCTTTTTTCGTTACTATACTCATAAATATTCCTCTAAGCTTAAAACCTAATTATAATACACATAATAGCTTCCTCCAACTAATTAAGAGGAAATAAGGCTTAATGCTTCCTGACGACTCTTGGCATTGCTCCTAAATACGCCTCTCACTACCGAGGTAGTAGTAACCGCTCCTGGTTTATTAACTCCACGCATGGATATGCAAAGATGCTCAGCTTCAATCACTACCATCACTCCTTTAGGCTTTAATTTCTTCATAATTACATCAGCGACTTCTGTAGTGAGCCGCTCCTGAACCTGTAAGCGCTTAGCAAGGGTATCTACAACCCTGGCTATTTTGCTTAACCCGGTTATTCTTTTATCGGGGATATAAGCTACGTGCGCCTTGCCGACAAAAGGAAGAAGATGGTGTTCGCATAAAGAAAATAAAGGTATATTTTTTAGAAGAATAATCTCATCATGCTTTTGCTCTAAAATAACCTCCAGTTCTTTGCTGGCGTCTTTGAATTGTCCTCTCAGAATCTCTTCATACATCTGGGCAACTCTTTTAGGAGTCATAGCGATATCTTTTGATTTTAAATCTGCGCCCACAGCCTCTAAAACCAACCGAATGCCTCTTTCAATTTTTTTCTTATCCATACCTTCTTCTCCTCTCTTTTTATCCACCCCGGAGGTGGACAAATTTGGTGGTTTATTTTCCAATGCAAAAATTGCTAAAGATGCTCTCCAGGATCTCTTCAGAAAAAACTTCTCCGCTAAGCTGGCCTAGATTATCTAAACATATCTTCAATTCTATATTTATAAAATCTATGGTTCTGCCTTCTTCTAAAAACTTCCTTATCTGGCTAAGGCCTAATCTTACCTTCTCCAAAATTTGCCTTTGGTAATGGCTAAGAAAGATAATATTTTCCCGCTCCACCCCCTTTTTGTAAACTAATTTGTAAACCGCCTTTTCTAAATCTCTTAGCCCCTTACTTTTTAAAGCGCTCATTCTTACTATAATTTTCCCGGACTTTGATATTTTTTCCAGATTCAGGCGCTGGGTAAGATCGGTTTTATTTATTACTAAAATGACATTTTTATCCCTCGCCTTATCAAGAAGAAATAAATCTCTCTTCTCCTGGCGGCGTGAACCGTCAAGAACAAGAATCACTAAATCACACTCTTGAAAAATTTCCAAAGATTTCTCTAGAGCTTTCCTGGTAATTAAATCTTTAGGTTCTAAAATCCCGGCAGTATCATAAATCCGCAATGGCACTCCTTTTACATTTATAACCTCTTCAATAATATCACGGGTAGTCCCCGGGAATCTACTCACAATAACCCTCTCTTTCTTAAGAAGACAGTTAAAAAGGGTGGATTTCCCAACATTAGCCCTGCCGCAAATAACGCACTTAACTCCCTCGCGCATAATCTCTGCTTCCCGGCTTCCTTCAACAAGGTTATCTACCTTTTTCTTCAGTTTAGCTATTTTTTCTCTTAAGCCTAAAAAAGAAATTCCAGTATCAACTTCGGGAAAATTTATTGCACTCTCAGTTTGTATAAATAATCCTTTCAGCTCTTCTTTTAACTTCCTTATTTTTAAAGAAGTTTCTCCTTTCAATTGCGAAGAGGCTAAAACAAGAGCGTTTTCACTCTTGGCCTCGACAATTCCCCGAATACTCTCAGCTTGAATAAGATCAATTCTCCCCCTCACTAAAGCCCGATAGGTAAACTCACCCGGCAAGGCAAGCCGGGCCCCTTGCTTTAAAAGCACCTCTAATATCTTGCTTGATACTGCCGCCCCTCCATGAGAAGAAATCTCAATAACATCCTCTCTGGTGTAAGTTGAGGGCTTACGCATAACACTCACCAAAACCTCATCTATTACTTTTTCCTTGTTGATTTTTCCTTTTTCCTTCTCTATAATCCACCCGTAATGCAGAGTGTGAGTCTTTACCTTTCTTATATTCTTTTTTCTTGCCGGTTTAAATATTTCAAAAGCAATCGCTAAAGCTTTACTGCCGGAAAGCTTAATTACCCCCAAAGCGGATTTACCGGGAAAAGTAGCGATAGCAGCAATAGTGTCCCCTAATTTGTAGTTCTTTAATCCAAATTCTCTCATCAAAAATATTTTACTTTATTGCCTTGAGATTGCAAGGCTCTCTTGGCTTCACTCACCAGGAATAAAGACCCGCTAACAACAATTACCCAATCTTTTTTACATATCGCACTTGCCTGCTTAAAGGCATCTTTTATATTGATAGTTAAATAAACGCTTTTTTCTTTAACAATTTTTTTTAGCTCTAAAGGACTTTGAGAACGCGGGTTATCGAAACTGGTGAGAATAAGATAAGAGTAATCTATGCTCTTTAACATCTTTCCGGCATCTTTATCCTTAGCGCAGGAAAATATTAAGATGATTTTTTTATTAGGAAAGTACGTTTTCAGATTATCTCTTAATGCTAAGAAAGAAGAAACGTTATGAGCAATATCCACAATAATTAGAGGTAATTTATTTACAACTTCAAATCTTCCGGGGAGAAAACAATGTTTGAGGCCGCCTCTGTAATCTATTTTCCCGGTAATCACTCCTTTTCTTTCTAATAAAGAAATAGCGGCTATTGCCAAGGAAGCATTTTCCACCTGATATCTTCCTTTAAGATAAATTTTCAGGCCCTTTAAGATAAAACTATCAAACCCAAAGTCAAAAAGAGTATACTTTCTCTTAATCCTTAAATTTTTTACCTCAAAATCCCGGCCCCAAAGTAAAAATGAAGCATCTTTCATCCGGCATTTGTTCTTAATTGCTCTTAAAGAAGCCGGCCTCTGAGGCGAACAAATTAAAGGAATATTTTTCTTTATAATCCCCGCTTTCTCGCCGGCAATTTCAGCTAATTTTTTACCTAGCTTATCCGTATGATCATAACCAATATGAGTAATTATACACGCTAGTGGATTAACTGCGTTGGTAGAATCTAATTTTCCCCCCAAGCCGCTCTCTAGAATAACAAAATCTACTTCTTTTTGAAGAAAATACTCAAAGCTGAGGGCGGTAGAGAACTCAAAAAAAGTTATCGGGCCTAAATTTTCAGGAACTTTTAGTTCTTCCAGCCGCGGCCTAAACTTTTCTATAATCTCAGCCAAATTATTCTTAGAAATTAAACTACTCCGGACTCCGGACCCCGGACCCCGGACTATCTGGATCCTCTCCCTAAAATCAAAAAGATGAGGAGAAGTAAAAAGTCCT
This sequence comes from Methanosarcinales archaeon, assembly GCA_048634245.1. Lineage (GTDB taxonomy): Bacteria > Omnitrophota > Gorgyraeia > Duberdicusellales > 4484-171 > Susulua. Next base: position 10,645 of record JAIWAR010000030.1, read on the forward strand.
GTTTTAAACCCCGAAGCAGCAAGCAAATAAGCGCAAAAATGAGCAGTAGAACCTTTTCCTTTTGTGCCGGCAATATGAATAACTTTTAAATCTTGATAGGGAATTTGCAACTGCTTAAGCAATAAATACATTCTCTCTAGCTTCAAAAAACGCTTATAAGGAAAAAAAGACTCTTTCTCGTAATTTAAAAAAGAATTTAAATAATTCTCTGCTTGTTTGTATCTACCAGTCATTTTTTAAGTGGATGGGTGGGTAAATGAGTTAATGGGTAGATGGGTGGGTGAGTTAATGGCGGAAATGACGAATACCTGTAAAAACCATGCTCATCCCCAACCTATCGCATACTTTTATAATATCTTTATCCTTTATAGAACCTCCGGGTTGGATTATGGCTCTGATTCCTTTTTTGTAAGCAGTTCTTATTGAATCCTCCTTGGGAAAAAACGCATCAGAAGCTAAAACTGCTAACCGGAGAGAATTCTGGACACGGCTCAAGGCTATCTTTACTGCCCCCACTCTTGAAGGCTGGCCCCCTCCAATGCCTAAAACAGAGCAGTTTTTAGCTATAACAATAGCATTGGATTTCACCCATTTAGCTATCTTCCAGGCAAATATTAAATCTTTAAACTCCCTGGAGGTAGGTTTTCTTTGGGTTACTACCCTCAAACTATTCTTATCAAGGGCTAGATTGTCTCTGTCTTGAATAAGCTGGCCAAAAATTGTAGTTTTTATCTCTTTAAAATCGGATTTTTGGCTAAAATCAACTTCAAGAATCCGTAAGTTTTTTTTAGAAGAAAATATTTTTAATGCTTCTTTGGAATAAGAAAGGGCAATAACGCACTCTTTAAATTCACTCTTTAAAATTTGGCGGGCACTCTCTTTATCTACCTTTCTGTTTAAGGCAATAATCCCCCCGAAGCTGGAAAGTTTATCTGTAGCATAAGCTTTTTTATAAGCAGAAGCTAACTGTTTGTCTACCCCTACTCCGCAAACTGAAGCATGCTTAACAATAACCGCTGCCGGCTCACTAAACTCCTTTACCTGGCCCATAGCAGTATCTAAATCAAGAAAGTTATTATAAGACAGCTCTTTCCCTTGAAATTGCTTAACTTTTATATTTTTAAAATCAACAACCCTGTATAAAGCTCCCTTTTGATGAGGATTCTCTCCATAGCGCAAAGAATGAACCTCTTCCAAATTCCAGCTTACGACATCCTTTCCTTTAAAGTAATTATGAATAGCATTATCATATTCTTTAGTAGTATAGAAAGCGTCTTCGGCTAAGGCTTTTAAGGCCTGCTCAGAAACAAACCCTTTATTAATCTTTAGCTCATTAGAAATCGATTTGTATTGCTGGAAACTGCTGATACAAGCAACATTTTTAAAGTTCTTGGCCGCGGCTCTTAGCATCGCCGGCCCGCCGATATCTATATACTCTATCATCTCGTCCCAACCTAATTTCTCTTTTGCCTTTTCGATAAAAGGATAAAAATTGACTACTACCATATCAATAGGCGGGATACCCAAACTTCTTATCTCCTCCATATGCAGGGGATGCTTCTTATTAGCTAAAATGCCCCCGAACACCTTGGGATGAAGGGTCTTTACCCTTCCGGAAAGTATTTCCGGGAAAGAAGTCAAAGTCACTACCTCCTTAACTGAGATTCCCGCTCTTCTCAGAAGAGTAGCAGTTTTACCGGTAGAGATTATCTCTATATTAAGTTCGGCTAATTTCTTAGCGAACTCGGCTATTCCTTTTTTATCCCAAACACTTATTAAGGCTCTTCTGATCTTTAACATTTTATTTAATCCCGCCTACAACGAAATAAACCTCATTAAACACTAAATCTTATCTCAATCACATCACCCTCTTGGACGATATAATCTCTATCCACTATTTTTACAAACCCCTTTGCCCTTGCCTCAGCCATATTAAAAAAACTATCTAAATCGCAAGCCTTAACAATATCAGCTTTTATAAAACCTCTCTTTAAATCACTGTGTATTTTTCCGGCAGCTTCTAAAACGCTCTCACCCTTTTTTATACTCCAAGCTCGAACTTCCTTTTTACCGGCGGTAAAGAACAAAAGTATACCTGCTGAATCAATGACTTTCTCTATTAACTCATTAACCTTATCACATTTTTCTTCCCCCAGGCAAGGCTTATAGGTAACTAGCTGTAACATTGTAAGAGTTTGGGCCTCTTGAGCTGAAAATTCAATATCGCAAAGCAGCTTCTCTTCTTCTAAAGCTTTCTGACTCCTGGCTAAGAGTTCTTTTTCTCCCTCATCTTCTGATCTTAGAAGCCTTTTCTCTATTTTTTCTAAATCAATCAAGATAAGATCTATCTTTTTATTAATATCAAAGACGATCGCATCAGCGGTTTCAGCTTCAATATCTACAAATTCAACTGAATAAGGGGACACTTTCTGGGGCGAAAACTTTTCCACCAGTTTTTCAAACTCATTAGACTTATACTTATATTTTCCCGGTTCGATATCTAAGCCAAAATTAAATATTTTCATTGTTTTAAATTAACCGCCTTCTTTTATTTACTTTAAGCATGCTTTTCTTGTTTAGCCTGCTTTACTTTTTCAGCAATTCCCTGGGTGATCCGCGCAGGAACAATATCATAATTATAAAGGCTCATTGTGTAACTGCCTCTGCCTCCGGTAACCGAACGCAAATCTGATGTATACTTAAACATTTCGGATAAAGGAATATGAGCACGAACAACCTCATTCTTCCCTTTAACCTCCATACCCATTACTCTACCCCTTCTGCTATTTATATCTCCGGTAATCTGGCCCATAAATTCCTCAGGAGCAGCGATTTCTACATTCATAATCGGCTCTAATAATACACCTCCGGCCTGTTCAAAAGCCTTTTTTAAAGCCTGATTTGCTGCTATCTGAAAAGCCATATCCGATGAATCTACCGGATGGTAGGAACCGTCAAAAAGAGTTACCCGGATATCAGCTATAGGATAACCGGCTACAAAGCCTTCTCCCATTGCCTTATGCAATCCTTTTTCTACAGAAGGGATAAAATTACGCGGGATCACCCCCCCAACAATTTTATTAACAAACTCAAATTTTTTTCCTCTTTCTAAAGGCTCTACCTTAATAGAAACATCACCATATTGGCCCCGGCCGCCGGTTTGCTTTTTATGTTTGTAAGAAACTTGAACCTCCTTAGTAATAGTTTCAAGATAAGGCACCTTAGGCGTCCCCAGCTCTACATTAGCATTATATTTTCTTTTCATTCTATCAATGATCACATTAATATGCAGCTCGCCCATGCCGGATATAATAAGTTCTTTAGTCTGGGCATCAAGAGAAGTGCTGCAAGTAGGGTCTTCACTGGTTAGGCGCCCAAGAGCTGAAGATATCTTGTCTTCATCCTGACGGCTCTTAGGTTTAACTGATGCTGAATAAGCCGGGGAAGGAAAGTTTAACTTAGGAAATTCTAATGCTCGATGAGATTCACAAAGCGTATCCTGAGTCTGAGTATTTTTTAGTTTTGTCACCGCTCCGATGTCTCCGGCACAAACAGCTTCTTGGGCTATCTGCTGTTTCCCGCACAAAGCATAAAGTTGGCCAAACTTTTCTTTAGCCTCTTTAGTAACATTTAAAAATTCACTGTTAGAAGTTAGCTTACCGGAAAAAACTCTAAAAATAGTGAGTTGGCCGACAAAAGGATCAATCATAGTCTTAAAAACCTGAGCTGAAAAAGGAGCGTCAACTTTAGGTTCCACGCTTACAGTCTGATGCGATTTATCTTCAGCCTGCCGGGGTAAAGCCTCACCCACCGAAGGCATAATATCAATAATTAAATCAAGCAGGCATTCAACACCCGCTTCCTGGGTGGCTATTCCGCCAATCACCGGAAACACCTTAGACTCAACAATTGCTTTCTTCAAAGCGGAAGCGAATTCAGCATCTGAGAGCTCTCCGGTTTCTAAATACTTTTCCACAAGAACATCGTCACTCTCAGCAGCCATCTCTACGGCCTTACCGTAGAAAGAGGGATCCTTGTCCTTCTCTTTTAAAATATTAGTCACCTTATTACCTTCAATAACCCCCATGCTTACAGCGTTCTTAGTTAAACTTGCTCTTATATCATTTACAGTCTTATTATAATCAGTATTCTCTTTATCAAGTTTATTTATAAAGAATAAACAGGGAATATTTTTTTCCTTCAAAATATCCCAGGCTTTCTCAGTTCCTACTCCCACTCCCTCTACCGCATCAACTACCATAACAGCAAAGTCTACGGCACAAGAACTGGTAATCAATTCACCAATAAAATCAAGATAGCCGGGAATATCGATAAATTGCAAAGAATTTCCTTTATGGCCGGCGCCTAAAACCGCTAAATTAATAGAACTTTTTCTTTTCTTTTCGTCCGATTCATAATCACTGACAGAAGTCTCATCGTCTACCTTACCTAAACGGGTAACAGCTTCGCATTTAAAAAGTATAGCTTCAACAAGAGAAGTTTTTCCGGACTGTGCGTGGCCGCAAATGAGAAAAGTTTTCTTTTTCATTACATCGCTTTGCATAAAAATCCTCCCTAATGAAATCTATTTCCAAAATATCAGGATTTAGCCGATTTTTTATTATAGTAGAAATAAAGCTTACGGTCAAGGAACTTCGCTTTACCCTTTTTTTTTATTTTCTATAACTACTTGTCGTCCAAGGAGTTATCTATATTTAAAGGATCAACATTGCATCCCCAAAGCTGTAAAAGCGAAATTTTTCATCCCTGGCATAGAGATAACTCTTCTTAATCAAGGCCGGATTAGCAAAGGAAGAAACTAAAATAAGATTGGTAGATAAGGGAGTGTGAAAATTAGTAATAAGAGCATCAACCACTTTAAATTTATAGCCGGGAGTAATATAAAAATTCGTGGAGCCGGAAAAAGCCTTGATTGAAGTTTCTCCTAATGCGGCTGACTCAAGCGCCCTAACTCCGGTTGTACCTACGGCGATTATCCGCCGGCCTTTTTCTTTGGCTTTATTTATAGCCTGAGCCACAGAAAGAGGAATTTCTACCCACTCTGATTCTATAGGGTGGTTACGAATATCTTTACA
>JAIWAR010000031.1:0-15230 GCA_048634245.1 Methanosarcinales archaeon
TAACCCCCGGGCAAAGGGAAGAATACTCTGCAGCATCTCGGCAACTCCTCCGCCAACAAAGGTAGAATTTACATTAGCCCAAACCTTATTTCTTAAGGGATGAGCAAGGAATTTAATTTCCTCCAACTCTTCCTTACCAATAAAGGGTTCGTATAAATCGACATTGACGGGCTCAAGAGGGACATATTGGTTTTTATACTTTCTGCTTCGATCATCAAACATTATTCATCCTCCTTAATGTAAAAATTCCAAGCTACCGCTTAATTGTAATATATGTTTCTAAGCAGAGCAAGTTTTTTCTACAAATATCTTCTCGCCTAATTTTATCTTTCTTAACACCCTCGTTTAGATATTAATACTATGCCTTTTTGGCCCGATGCCATATATCTTTACAAGCTCTTAAAAAATACCGGTTAGTCAGCGCAAAACTTAAAGTCCTGAAAAAATCATAAAAAAAACTCCTTAGTAAGAATAAAAATAATTTTTTCTTTTGTTTAATTTTTAAAATCATATACCATCTATTTCTGAAGCATAAAAATCTTCTAAATTCTTTGGAAAAACCGGCACTGTTGCCATAATGCCAACAGATAAGCTCCGGTACAAAAATTGACCTGCACCCTTTTGTTTTCAAACGCAAAGCTAAGTCGGTATCTTCAAAAAGAAAGAAAAAATTCTCATCAAAATAACTTTTTTCTTGTATCCTCTCTAAATACTCCCTTCTGAATACAGCACAACAGCTGTTAGGGCCGTCTATTTCCAGCGAATACGAAAAGTTGCCAGCAGGCTTGCCTTTGCCGATATCATGCGACCGGTAAATAGGCGAAACATAGAGCCCGCAGGAAAATATTTTTTTAGTTTTTTTATCTATTATCTTAGGCGAAAAAGAGGCTATATTTTGAGGAAATTTTTCTAACCCCTTTTTTAGTATAGAAAAAAAATCAGGCTGCAGTTCCGTATCCGAATCCATAAACATCAGGTAATCTCCCCTGGCCGCTCTGATTCCCTGATTTCTCGCATAAGAAGTGCCCATATTCTTATTATTTCGTATAACGATAACGCCGGGATATTTACTTTTTATAAAGCCCTCAATAGCTTCAGTTGACCCGTTATCTATAGCTATTACCTCAATACCCTTCTCATCCTGGATAAATATTGATTCAAGCGCTCTTATCAAATAATCTTTACTGTTATAAGCAGTAATAATTATTGAAATCAACATAAGAATTTATGACTATATGAGTTTCTTTTTAACCGCGACAATCCCCTATTTTCCCTGGTTTTCCCGCTGCCGGCTTATTTGCTGGCAAAAAATAGCGCTGGAAATAGCTACATTAAAAGAAAGTGGGGCTCCCTTCATGGGAATATGAACCTTCATATCCAAATGTTTCTGGATACCATAGCGTATTCCACCGCCTTCAGAACCCAATACAAAGCATAAAGGAAAAGGCAGATTAACCTTATTGATATCTTCGCCGCCATCAGTTATAGCGCCGGCAACCCAAAAACCGCACTCTTTTGCCGCCAGCATTGCCTTAGTAAGATTAGAGACTATAACCACGGGGGTAAAATTTTCTCCGCCGGAGGCAACATGTAAAACAGTTTCCGTCACAACGCAGGCCTCATGCTTAGGAATACCTACCGCAAATCTGCCAAAACAGGCAGTCGTGCGGATTATTGCTCCTAAATTTTGAGGATCAAAAACCCTATCTAAAAAAATAAAAGACAGCTGCTCACACTTAGGCCTATTTAATAAATCGTTAAAATCAGCATATCTAAACTCTTCCACCTCAGCTACAATTCCCTGCAGAGGATCAGCACGTTTAATTCTGTATAATTCTTTCTTTGAAACCCGTTTAGTTAAAACATGCGTGGACTTAATAAGGCTTTCGATATGGGAAGCGGAAAAGTTTTCTTCCAGAAATATCTTTTTAATGCTTTGAGGATTGGCTTTTAAGCGTTCATGAACGGAATTTTTGCCATATAAGAACATCTAACTTAATTATTTTGCTTTATTTTCTTCAGTGGTTCCGGCATACCCCAGCTCCTTGACTGCCTCATCTACGATTTCATCTATTAACTCTTTTACTGCCACTATCTTTTTCACCCTCCCGACATTACTTCCAACAAATACAACCGCATTATCCAGGTCACCGATCGAAGCGTTACAAAGCGCTTTAGCTATACAATAAGGCGCTGTAGCCGGATCGCAAGTTATAAGACATTTGTATAAACATCTGATAGGGTCCTTTTCTCCACGGATTATTTTTTCAATGAAAGCAGTCTTTATTGCTCTTCCCGGTAAACCAACAGGACTTTCTATAATAACTATATCTTCTTCTTCAGCCTTAAGGTATAATTCTTTAAATTCATCGGCCACAGAGCATTCAACGGTAGCAACAAACCGGGTCGCCATCTGTACTCCTTTTGCGCCCAGATTAATAAATTTAGCAATATCCTTTCCGTCAAATATACCTCCGGCGGCAATAACCGGTATAGATCGGTTTGCTTCCTTTTCATACTCCTCAACTGTTCCTAAAACATCAGTTACTAAACTCTCTAAACTATCCCCTGAATTCTGAGCTATCTCCTCAAATTTAAATCCTAAATGGCCGCCGGCTAAGGGGCCCTCAACAACAATTGCATCGGGAAAACGCCGGTAACGCCGACTCCAGGTTTTCATTATAATTCTAGCAGCTTTGGCCGAGGAAACAATCGGAATCAGTTTTATTGGAGAACCTTTAGTAAACTCCGGCAGCCTCAAAGGCAGGCCGGCTCCGGAAATAATAAAGTCGGCTTTTTCTTCTACAGAAACCTGTACTAACTCTTGATAATTAGTCAAAGCTACCATTATATTTACCCCGATAACGCCGGAAGTTAACTCTCTGGCCTTACGGATTTCGTTTCTCAGCGCTTCTCTCGAAGCATTTAAATAATCGGTTTCGTTTTCGGGAGTGCCATAAGCAAGCCCGACGCTGGCAATTGTTCCTGCGCCGCCGCAATTAGCAACCGCGCTGGCCAAAGACGCTACGGATACCTTGACCCCCATACCGCCCTGGATAATCGGCACCTCTATCTTTAAATCTCCGATTATAAGTGGTTTTAGTTTAGCCATAATTAGTTACCTCACATTTTATACATTGTATACCCTTCTAAGCACACTCAGGGCATTATAACTATATTCTTGAATATATCAATATAATAATGCGGTTTAGAAAGGCGCGGTGGATGGTAACTCTTTTAGACATCAATAGTTACAAATGTCCAACTTTACGAGAGAAACATTTGTTGTTATTTGTTTTTCTATTGTCTTCTACAAATCATCTAAAAAAGGCTTTATGCCTTCGATAAATTGCTTTTTTGAATCCAGGAAGGCTGTATTGTGGGAACCCCTTATTTTAAGAAATTTCTTCGGAGGTTTCGCGGCATTAAACAACCTCTCCCCCAGATAAAACGGCACAATTTCATCATTTATACTATGAATGACCAGTTTTGAACACTCAACTTCTCTTATTTTAGAAATGCAATTAAATCTACTTGAAAATACAAAATAAGGGAGAAAAGGATACGCAATCTTGGCCATATCCCTAACCGATGTAAAGGCCTCTTCTGTAATCAATGCCCGCACTTTCACTTTATGTGCTAAGTCGATAGCAACGGCTCCACCAATAGATTCTCCGTAAAGAATGATATCGTCTTCTGAAATTTTACGTTCTTTGGCCAGATAATTATAGGCGGCAATCGCATCTTTATATAAGCCTGATTCACAAGGTGAACCCTGGCTTTTTCCATAACCACGATAATCAAAAATAAATATATTAAGGCCTAATTTATATAATACCAATATCTTCTCCATTCTATGGCTAATATTGCCGGCGTTGCCATGAAAAAAAATAAGTGTAAACTTTGCCTTATCATTAGGAATAAACCAGCTGTTTAATCGCTTGCTATCAGATGTTTCGAAATAAATTTCTTCATACGGCAACCCTACTGTTTCCGGCGAAGTAAAAATCTCTTTCATAGGAAAAAATATACTATTTCTTTCGATATACCTGACACCTGTTAAAAAACTAATAATTAAAAGGGTTAACCCTAAAAAAATCTTCATCCTTTGATTCCTCTCATTATATCTTCCCCCTAAGTCTCACAACCTCTTCCCTTATTCCTAAAGCTATGGCTTCATAGTCATCTTTAGCGCCTAATCTTATCCCCTCTTTTTTAAGTTCTTCCGCGTTATGCGGCCTTCCGAAAACAATCGCAATGGAATGAGGCCTGGGAAAACGCTTTGTCCTTGGCCAGGATTCATGAGAACCTTTGATATACACAGGAATCAATCGAATGTTCAGCTCTTTTGCCAATATCCCGATTCCTCTTTTGAATTCTTTAATTTCTCCATCAATAGACCTCGCTCCCTCGGGAAAAACGCAGGCGGTTTTGCCATTTCTCAAAATATAAGCGCAAGCTTGCATCGCATCTATCAACTGCGCACCGGGATCAATAGAAATCACTCTGATCAATTTCACCATGCTTCTAATTATGGGAACTTCGAAATACCCCTTGAGGCCGACAAAGAACAAATGTTTTCTCAACCGCCAGGGCACAGAAGCAGCGATTAGAAATGCGTCCAAATAGCTCCCGTGATTAGAACAGAGAATAAATACCTGATTTTGAGGTAAATTTTTTACTCCGAAAACTTTAAGCTGCCAAATAAGCTTAAATGTAATATACAGCATCCCGCAAACTAACGACGTACAAACCCGCGACATCATGCCGGGAAGTAAATCGATTTTCTCAATTATATTTTTGGCCGGATTAGCCTTTAAAATATCATGCCACAATGATGTTCGAGCCTGAGTTGATAAAACATCTTCGCCATTCAGCCCTTTTTCTAAAATCAATTTCTCAATTCCAAGTATAAGTTCTCTTATCGTAAAAATTTTAGCCATTAAAGAATCCGGAATATTAATCCCCAAAATCTTCTCCAATACAACCATTAGTTCCGCACGGCTTAATGAATCAAGGCCAAGATCAATCTCCAAATGGTCATTTAATCGAATTTGTCTTCCTAAATTCGCTTCTTTATTTAAAGTTTCAATTATTTTTTTTCCCGTTTCCGAAGAGAGAATTTTGAGGTCTTCATTAACAGAGGAAATTTCCCTGCCTGTTTTTCTTAAACCTACACCCATAAACTCATCTAAATATCTACTCTTAACCTCAAACCTTTTTAGCTTCCCCAAATGGGTACGGGATAAATCCTCGCTTGCGACAACAAAACCCATAATTCGTTTGTAAGGGGGGTAACATTTGGATAGATTTTCCAAATCCCACTTAATCATTCCATAGATATTGACCTCACCAATCTTACGGTAATAGTCCAAATCAGGCACAATAGCTGCCATAAGCTTTTCTTCTGCTCTTTTGCCAACCGCCAAGACACATAATTCTTTAATAAATGGGCTCCGGGCATAATACGACTCTACCTCTTGAGGAGATATATTTTTTCCTGAACTTAATACAATCAGCTCTTTTTTTCTTCCTGTAAGATGCAAGTATCCCTGCTTATCCAAATAGCCTAAATCTCCGGAATAAAACCAATCATCTTTTAAAACTTTTTTCGTTTCTTCTTTTTGTTTATAGTAGCCTCCCATAACATTAGGGCCCTTAATCGCTACCTCACCCACACCGTATTCATCAAGTTTAGTGATTCTCACTTTTACACCGGGAACTACTTTCCCCACAGACCCTATTTTTTGTTTTCTCAGCGGATTAAAGGTTACTACCGGTGATGTTTCGGTAAGCCCGTATCCCTCCAGAATTGTAAAACCGATTTTCACAAGAAATCTTGCTACCTCCTCGTTCAGCTCAGCACCGCCGCAAACAAAAAATCTTAAATTTCTTCCAAAAAGGCGATGAATCCTTGACAATACCAATTTAGTAAAATTAATTCCTATAAGCTTTCTTGCCAACCATAATATTTCTATAAAACCGAAAAAGAACATTCTAATCAGGAGCGGAAATTTTTTTATTCCCTTAAATATATGCTTATAAAACATATTAAAAAGCTGAGGCACTCCCACCAACACCGTCACGGATGTCTCTCTCATGCACCTCAATAATTCCTCACTTTTAAGGCTTAAAACATAAGTAATCCTGCTTTGCGAAAAAAGCGGTGCAATCATGGTCGCCATAAATGGAAATGAGTGATGCAGCGGCAATATAGACAGAACATTATCCTTGCTAGAGAAAAGTTTTAGTTTATCAATGCTTTGAAAATTGGAATAAAAATTTTTATGTGTTAACATAACACCTTTTGGCCTGCCGGTCGTGCCTGAAGTATAAAGAATAGAGGCGGTATCTTGGGAAAATACCTCGGGCATAGATACTAAAGGTTTTAGGTCTGACGCAACGGATATCGTTTCCGAAAAAGAAATAACTTCTCCGGATGTTTTTTCAAAGTCAAGGGCTATGATTTTTTGTAATGAGGGCACGCTATCAGTAAGGCCGGTAAATAACGAAAGTAATTTGCCGGAGGTAAAAGCTACTTTACTTTCTGAATCACTTAGAAAAAATTTTATCTCTTCTTGTCCGGATTGAGGGTCAAGAGGGATGGCTATGCCCCCCACAAGCATAATACCAAAGTAGATCATCCCCCATTCAGGCCTATTTTCCAGAACGATAGCAACTCTATCGCCTTTTTTTATCCCCCATTCAAGTAAAGAATGCGCGATAGTTTGAGAGACCGCATAAAACTCTTTATAAGTATACTTGACATAAGCATCTTCTTTTTTCACTTGCATAACAATTTTATCAGGAAATTGATCAACCATCTCTCTTAATCTATCAGGTAGGGTATATAATTTCTTATTCATCTTTAGTCACCCCCTGTATATTGTTTGGAACTTTTTGAAGCATAACAAAGCCCAGGCCTAAAAATAGCAATAAACTTAGAGTAGCTAACCGGTACTTTAAAATCCCTAAAAAGCCAAATCCCCAGACACAAGCTCCCCAAATAAGTGGCCCCATAATTGAAGCGGATTTTCCTACCAAGCCATAAAAGCCAAAGACTTCTCCTACCATTTGTGACGGTGATAAATCTACTATTAATGCCCGCGCGCTTGTCCAAGTTGCGCCTAAACATATTCCCACCAACGGCCCTACAACCCAGAATACGATTTTATTAAAAGATATAGACACTAAAAAGATACTTATACACCATAAACCTAAGACAACGCTTAAAGTTCGCTTTGAGCCAAATCTATCCGTAATAAATCCAGTTACGAATGAACCCAAAATGGCAAATACTATAGATACAATGTAGAAAGTAATAATTTCAGAATCTGTAAATCCGATAACCTTCTTTGCATAAACAGACATAAATACCATAATGGTGTTAATAGCATTAAGAGCTATAAATGCAGCGATTAAAAAATTAGAGAGCGCCGGATATTCTCTGATATGCATCAATGTTTCTTTTGTCTTTCTAAAAGCCTCCTTTACTTGAAGCTCAAATTTATTTCTTTTGCCTGCTAATCGATCTTTCACAAATAGAAAACAGGGAAGAGAAAATAAAAGAAACAGAAATGCCGTAGGGATAAATGCGGCCTGTCGTCCATATTCTAAAACAACCGGTTTGACCAATAAAAGTCCGGCGATGGCACCACAATATCCAAGTGCTGTCCCATAACCAGACACCCGGCCAATCCGGCCTTTAGTGCTTATTTGGGGGAGCAAAGCATTGTAGAATATGGCAGCTGTCTGATAGCAAAAATTAGCAATGGCAAAGAATAGAAGGCCTAAAACTAATTTGTTTACTAGTCCTATTAATGCAGTAAAGACACAACAAATTAAGGTGAAGAATATTAAAAAGGGCATCCTTCTCCCTACCCTATCTGAAACTGCTCCCATTATCGGAGAAAAGACAGCCGCTAATAACATCGAGCCGGACAAAACCCAGCTGTATAAAATATCCTCTCCTTTCATATCCACAGTTACCCACAAAGCAAAGTAAAGGGAAATCACATTCATAGCAAATATAGTATTGGCAAAGTCATACATCGACCAAGAAAAAATTGTAAGTTTTTTAGCTCTATTTGAGTAATACATAGATTTCTTGTGATTTTTTTAATATATTAATAATTTTTCTCCTAATAATTAATAGACGAATTACCTATTTCGCTTAATTTTAGTAATATTTTCACCAAATGTAAAGAGTTAAGTTGAAACATCCAATTATGCTCACATTAAACCTTCCGTGAACTAAGAGAGATTATTCGGATCTAGTAGGTTTTTCTTCTGAATGGATTAATTTGACTGGATAGCGATATTTTGTATAACGGCAGCCGTTGCCGGAGTTGTGATCGCGAATACGCTTTGATAAGTTTGAAGTTATTCCGGTGTAGAGTGTGTTATCGCGACATTTAATAATGTAAACGACCCAAGGCATTTGTTGAAAGGATAAGGCCCTTCGCTCCCTTCGGGAGCTCAGGACCACTCTTTTTTATCTTTGATAAAAAGAGTGGGGTGGCTAACGGGATTTGAACCCGTACTAAAAGAACCACAATCTTTCGTGCTGCCGTTACACCATAGCCACCGCAAAATTCATATATATTAGTATAAAAGCAAATAAATACAGCCTGTTTCTAAAATACTTTTTACCTTCCGAGACTCTTTTTCCTTTCTGAAATTACTCCTCCTCTTTAACCTTAAACATGCCTTTAATAATATCAGCTGCATCCTTTATGGTCTCAACAACGCCGCTTATGGTGGTATCTCCGGTCTCATTAATCTTTCCTTTTACCCCGTCTGCGATTCCTTCTATTACAGTTAAGGGGCTAATCTGGATTACCCCTTTTAAGTTTTCTTTAAGAGAGGAAAAATCTAGTTCAGGTGAATCCATTGTTGTTATCAATTTAAAGCGCAAAGTAGGCTTATCCTTATCTCCCTTAAGATAAGAAATTATTGTTTTTAAGGTCTTCACCTTAAAAGGCTCTTCACCTCCTCGCCTTCTTCCTCAATAAAGCTGACTTTCTCTAAAGTTAAAAAATTATCAATAGTCAAGTCATTGTCTTTAGCGTTTAGTTTTGATTCCAAAGAAAGAACCGCTTCTTTTAATTTTAAATTATGCGGCCGCCAAAAAGGAGGGTAGCATTTGCTAAAAGCAAAATAATCCAAATTATCTACATTTATAGCTACGTCCATGTTCTTATTACTATAATCTATCCAACCCTTAACCGCTAAAGTATTAGCTACCTCACTCGCTTGAGGAGACGGAGACAAAACAGTATCCAGTGTTAGGTAAAACTTACTCAGTTTAGGGTAAGTAAAACTCTTTACCTTTAAGGTAATGTCGTCAAAAATAACCCTCAAAGGACATTTGTTTACAAAGTAAGTTAGGTCCAAGCGAGAGTCCTCAATATGCAGGCTTCCGACCGCAAAAGAAAATTTTTTCTTCTTAGACTTTTCTTCACCGACAACAGTAAGCTTTTTTTCTTTTTTCTGCTTAACGGTTTTTTGCTTTAATCCCGGACTAATGCTGGAATCATCAGGCTTCACCTTAGCCGAAGATAAAACCGTCTTTTCTTTGATCTTAAATTCATACTTGGTCGCATCCACGTTAAGGCCATTTAAATAGACTTTATTTATAGTTAACCGGCGGGCAAAAGGATTAAAAAACCTTAAAGAAATATTTGCCCTCTTAAAAGACAAAGCCTCACAATCAAAATCCTTAATTTCCAAATTAAAAGGGAGTTTAAGAGTAAACGACTTCATAGTTGCCTCCAGGCCAAGATTATTTTTTATCCCTCCAAGAATAAAATCTCTCCCTTTAATATTGATAACTGCAAAAAGCACAATATGGAGCATGATTATAACAGCTATTATTACCCCTATACCAACCAAAACCTTTTTTATTACTCCTGCCATACCTCAACTCCTTGTTATTTCAGTTAAAAATCATCTTCAACCGGTCTTAATATGCGCGCCCGGCAGGAATTGAACCTGCAACCCTCGGCTTAGAAGGCCGATGCTCTATCCAATTGAGCTACAGGCGCATTAAACCTAATAATTAATCTGGTCGGGGCGAGTGGATTTGAACCACCGATCTTCTGCTCCCAAAGCAGACGCGCTAAGCCGAGCTACGCTACGCCCCGATAAAAAAACACCTTTCCGTGGTTAAAAGTAAACTTATTATATCCAGTTTTTTAAGACTGTAAAGAAAAAGAAAAATATGCCTTTTTTTGATTAAAGCCAGGCTTTAATCAAGCTTTTCTCTGCCAATGTATTTTCCAACGATTTCTTCCGCTTTATGGTGAGTAAAGGAGTTAGAAGCAATATAACCGATGTCTTTATAAGAAAGGGGGCCGCCTTTAAGAGTAGTCAATCTTCCCCCTGCTTCCTCTATTATACATACCCCTCCGGCAAAATCCCAAGGCCGATCATGAAATTCAATGACAAAATCAAGCACTCCTTCGGCAAGATAAGACAGGTGCCGGGCAGAGGAACCAAACATCCTTATATTAAAAACTTCCCCTGCCAAATCACCTAAAACCTTCAACATAATTTCCGGAGAATACCTTATGCTGGAATCAAAAGCTATAGAACAGTTCTTTAGGCTATCGCAGGAAGAAACCTTAATTTTTTTCTCATTCTTATAAGCGCCTCCTCCCTTCTCTCCTACATACAACCCATCTTCTTTAGGCATATAAATTACTCCGGCAACAAATTTTTCTTTATGCACTATACCTATAGAAACGCCGAAAATATCTATATCGCGAATAAAATTATGTGTACCGTCAAGAGGGTCAATTATCCACAAATACTCTTTATCGGATCCGCCTATTCCCCCCTCTTCAGCAATAATTCCGTGCTGAGGAAATTTTGTTTTAATTTTATCCAAAATCATCGCCTCTGCCTCTTTATCTAAATTAGTGGCAAGGCTGCTGTCTTTTTTCTTCTCAATCCGGCTGACCTTTCCAAAATTCTCCAGCAAAAACTTGCCAGCACATTTTGCCGCATCAATGGCAACATTTACAATTTCATTCATTTCTCTCTCCTTGTTAGATTTAAATTGAGACTTACCGGAATCTTTTTAACTCCCTCTGGGTCTCTCGTTGTACAATTTTTTCTTTAAGCTTCTTTCGCTTATCAAAAGTATGTTTGCCCCGAGCTAAAGCAATCTCTACCTTAGCTGAACCCCGTTCATTAAAATAAACCTTTAGGGGAATAAGGGTAAGCCCCTTCTGAGTAGTAAGACCTGATAATTTTCTGATTTCCTTCTTATGAACAAGCAACTTTCTGGTCCTCTTTGGCGCCGACTTAAAAAATGAGCTCTTCTCAAATTCAGGGATATGCATGTTGTATAAAAAGAGTTCTTCCTTTTCTATTCGGGCAAAACTATCTTCTAAAGTACAGCTTTTTGTCCGTAATGACTTTACCTCATTGCCCTTAAGCTCCACGCCCGCTTCATAGGTCTCTAAAATCTGATAGTCACGCCTGGCTTTTCTGTTTGTAGCTACTGCTTTTTTCATTTTAAAAAGAAAATCCTGATAGTTTTAAATATAAACCCAGCCATAAAGGAATGGTAAATATACTTAAAATATGAGTAAGAAATACTCCCTGGGAAACGAACTCACTGTCTGCACCCCTTAAATTGGCTACAATCGGCAGTGAAACCGCTGTAGGCATGGCAGCCTGCAAAACTATGAATAGGCCCAAAAGAGAAAATATTTTAAAGCTTATTACCCCCAGCAAAAATATAAGAGGCAAAATTATCAGTTTAAAAATTGCAGCCTCGCTTACCAGAAATAATCTTCTTGAAAATCCTTTTAATTCTATTTTTGCCAGCCAGCAGCCTAAAATTACCGCTGAAAGCACAAAACTTGTCTCTCCAACCATTTTCATGGGCGAAATTATTAAAGAAGGAATGAATTTAGCCATATGAGTGTAAACCAATAACAAGCTAACAATTGTGCTGGTTATAGGGGGAATAAAAAGGCTTTTTAACTTAAACCTCTCCCCTTCCCTTTTAAAGATAAACGAGCTTCCTACTGACCACATAATAATATTAAAGCCAAGAAGATAAAGAAAAGTAAAAACAAAGAATTTCTCCCTCATGCCCGGAGGAAAAAGAAAAAATGCGATATTTATCGGTAAGTATCCGCCATTTTGAAAACTTACGACGCTGATAAACTCCTTTTTGAACTTATGCCCCCGCCTAAAGGATCCAATAAATCCAAGAACATACCCCAAAAGAAAAATACTCACACTTATCGCAACAAAAACTACCAATGAATGTGTTAATACTATTTGGGAATTTTCAATAAGATGAGAGAATATCAGGAAAGGGAAAGTAAAATTTATCACAAAAAGGGTCAAAAACCGCAAACTTTCTTCTTTGATAAGGCTCCTTCGGTAAAGGTAAAACCCCAACAAAGCAACCAAAGAAAGCTTTATAACTGCCATTGATACTGCACTCATAAATAGGATTATAACACATGATATTTAGTTGACAAAGGTAATAAAATTAGCTATAAGTTTATATAGTTATTAGAAAGCTAAACTTCAGCTAAGCGATAAACGCGCGGGTGGCGGAATTGGCAGACGCGCTAGATTCAGGTTCTAGTGGTTAACACCGTGGGGGTTCAACTCCCCCCTCGCGCACCAATTTAAATGATAACCGCTGGCCAATTCGGAGAGGTGGCAGAGTCCGGTTGAATGCGTCCGATTCGAAATCGGATGTCCCGCCAAAAGCGGGACCCTGGGTTCAAATCCCAGCTTCTCCGCTTTTCTTACGGATAAACCACCTTTTTTTAAA
The DNA here is from genome assembly GCA_048634245.1 of Methanosarcinales archaeon. Classification (GTDB taxonomy): domain Bacteria; phylum Omnitrophota; class Gorgyraeia; order Duberdicusellales; family 4484-171; genus Susulua. Next base: position 12,809 of record JAIWAR010000031.1, read on the forward strand.
AATTTATGTAGTCATCCACATCTAAAGGAAGACGAAGGGTTTCTTTGATGTGGCGTATTCTTTGGGCAGGATAGGGATGAGTCCTGAAATAAGATAGGGGGTGTACTTTTTTTTTGTCTTCCTGATAAAGTTTTTCCAAAACTTCGATCCCGGCAATCGGCTGAAAGCCAATAAGCCGGCAATACTTAACCGCCAATTCATCAGCATTAAATTCATCTTCCCGCGAATATCCCATCAAAATCTGGGCAAGAGCAAAAGAAAGGCCTTCTCTGAATTGAGATGAGGTTTTAACCGCGGCTGAAGCAATAGTCAAAAGATTATAGCCCATAACCGCCTGAAGCCTTTTCATGTGATGGCGACTCACAATATGGCTTACTTCGTGAGCAAGGATAAAACCAAGCTGATCGTCATTGTCCAGAATATCCAGCAAACCTTTAAATATGTAGACATACCCTCCGGGAAGGCTAAAAGCATTTACTTGAGACTTACCTTTCTGATCTTCTTCAATTATGTAAAAGTAATAATTTAATTCTTTACGGTCTGTAACCGCTACTATTTTTTTGGCTATCCGGTTAACTCTCTCAATATCATAAGGATTATTAGAAATCTTAAATTCCTGAGAGATTTTTCTGGCAATATTACGCCCCATAGCAGCTTCTTTTTCAGAGGAATAAAAATAGACATCCTGTTTGCGAGTACCCACATTATACTCGGTAGTAACACAGCCGCTTAACAAAAGGATAAAAATTAAAGGGAATAGAATAAAATGGATTTTGTTTTGCGGATTAGCTGAAAAAAATCTACTCCACATATCTTTACTTCTAACAGGATCTATTCAAGAAAATCACCTTTGGTAATAACTATTTAGATTTTCAGTGGTTTAGGAAAGTTTTTATGCTTTCCTAAACTATAGAAAATCGCTTTTGGTAAAAAGTGAAATAAGTGGACACCTACGGCGGGCAAGGGCTTCTTTCGCGCCCTCTTCTCTGTCTACAACAGTTAGGGCTGCTACCACTTTTATTCTCTCTTTTTCCAAAACCTCTATCGCCTTAATCAGAGAAGAACCGCTGGTAGCTACATCATCAATAATAATCGCTCTATCCCCGGAAGTTAAAACCCGGCCTTCGATTAATTTTTGACGACCGTGTTTTTTGGGTGATTTTCGGATAAGAAAGCCTTTTAACTTTTTCTTATTTTTATAAGCCAGATAGCAAACTCCTCCAACGATAGGGTCTGCGCCTAAAGTGGGGCCGCCGATGGCATTTATCCTTTTATCTTTCAGGAAGGCAAAAATAAGCTGGGAGATCAAGTATAGCCCTTTAGGGCTTAAACTTACTTTTCTTACATCAATATAAAAATTACTAACCCTTCCTGAAGATAACTTGACTCTCTTTTTAAGATATGCTTCCTTCTTAAGTAAAGTGAGTAATTCTTTTTTCTTGTTCATGCATAAAAGTATACTTGAAAAATAAAGTTCTTGCAATGCTTCATTTTTTTGCATATAATTTCATGAGACTTAGCTCCGAATATTCGGAGCTGTAGTCGAATTAATACTGAGAGTACGAAGTACTCGAAGTATCTTAAATCCTCCCTTAATAATTTTATGCATAGCGAAAAAATCAAAGCTTCTCTTAAAATAATCCTTGTCCTTACCGCAGTTTATTTCTTCTTGGTAAGCATTGGCCTTATGGGTACAGCTTTTAAAGGTTTTGGCAAAGGGTTTGCCGAGAATTTAATCAGAACCACCTCTAACCCTTTCCTAGGTTTATTCATAGGGATCCTAGCTACAAGCCTTGTCCAAAGCTCTTCAACTACTACCTCAATTGTAGTTGGCATAGTCGGTTCAGGAGCACTGGGCATGACAAACGCAATTCCAATAATTATGGGAGCCAATATTGGAACCACAGTTACAAACACCCTTGTTTCAATGGGCCACATCGGTAGGCGTGAAGAATTCAAACGAGCAATAACCGGTGGCACAGTACATGATTTTTTTAATATTATGTGTGTATGCATAATGTTTCCTCTTGAATTAACTTTTGGAATTTTAAGCAAAACAGCACTCTGGATGAGCAGCATATTTGTAAACATAGGCGGAATAAAATTTACCAGCCCCATAAAACTAGCCACAGAACCGGTTATCCATTTTTTAAAATATCTGGTCATAAAGATGGGGGCAGCTAATAATATCGTACATATTATACTGCTCTCTGTCTCTATAATTTTACTATTCCTTTCTCTATATTTCATTGTAAAATTAATGAGATCTTTAGTGGTAAAAAGAACCGAAATTGTCTTAAACAATGTTATCGGTAAACACGCTATAGCGGCTATCTTTGTTTCACTCATTTTTACAACTATTGTTCAAAGCAGTTCAATAACCATTGCCCTGATGATACCTCTAATAGCTGCCGGCATTTTA
>JAIWAR010000032.1:0-15193 GCA_048634245.1 Methanosarcinales archaeon
CGCTGAATAAAAACATAGATGTTAATAAATTATTTGAGGCCGCTCAAATTATCCGCAGCCTAAAGACTAAATATATAAAGATATACTTTATGTTTGGGCTTCCGGGAGAAAAAGAGGAGGACTTAAGAGCTATCGGAAAATTTTTGGATAAGTTGCGGAAAAATAGCCGGCTCGACCTTAATGCCAGTATAAATATTTTTATACCAAAGCCGTTATCTCTTTGGCAAAACGCAAAGATGGACACAGAACAGACTTTAAAAGAAAAAAGGGGAATTATACTCAAAAGTATTCCTAAAACACACAGCATTAAAACTTCCTTATCATCAACCAAAAAAAGTATTATTGAAGCCATTCTTTCCCGGGCCGATAGAAAATTCTCAAAAGTCTTATACCGGGCATATAAGAATGGCGCTAAGTTCGATGCTTACAACGAACGCTTTTCCTGGGATATCTGGAAAAGTGCCTTAGAAGAAGAAAAAATAGATTACAAATCATATCTTTATGGAGATAATCAAAATTATCCCTGGTCATTTATAGAAACAGGCGAATGAAAATAATGCAAACAACCAAGCACCTCTTAAAAGCAACTCTTTATAAAAGCGGGGATATGATCTATTTTTCTCAAATCGACCTAATTCATATTTTAGAAAGAGCTCTGCGAAGAACTAATTTGCCGCTTTATTTTACCCAAGGCTTTAGGCCTCACGTTAAGATTAGCTTATTGACCGGTTTAAAACTGGGAGTGGAAGGAACGGTGGATGCAATTTTTTACTTTAGCCGCGATATTTCGCCCGATTGCTTAAAAGAATCACTCTCCAAAGAGCTTCCAGAAGGTTTAAAAATTACCGTACTTAGCAAATGCTAATGCTACTATCGTCATTGCGAGGGCAAAGCCCGAAGTAATCTCAATCACAATGACAGGTTCGGAGCAGGCTCCGCAATAATCTCAGTATTGATTTTGAGATTGCTTCGCTACGCTCGCAATGACATTAAAAGATTTAAGAGGATTAACGCTTAAGAAAGGTGGTTTTAATTCTTTTAGCCTTAAAAAATTGTTTGGTAAATTTTTTGGCTAAATTATGGTCATATTTCATGCAGGAAAAAATATTAAGATATGCCGTACCCCAGGAATCGGAAAAATGGCCGGTTATAGAACTGGTTTCAATTAACTGCACTAAAGAATAGCCTTTGGTAAAAGCCGCTTTTTCGCCAAAATACGGCAGAAGGGTTTTACCGTACTTTTTCATTTTTATTAATTTACATAACTTGTCAGTGTATTCCTGCAATTTCTTTTTAGAAGAAATTATATCTTTATCACACCCGTAAAGGTCCATGATTAGCTCATAACCAAATAATCTTTTAGCCATTTAATCACCTCCTTTAAAAGCTTCGATAGAATCGAGGATTTTAACCCCTGAGTATTGTTTAAAGGACCGAAGGGTCGAATTGATATTTTTTTTAGTTTTGGAAAGAAAAGGGGGAATGAAGCTGGAAACGCGAAAGAACTCGCTTACAAGGCGAATTCCCGCGTATTTTAAATGTTCATCAGTCAGGCGCTGTTTTTTCGTTACCATCCGTTTTTCTTATTCTTTTCTTTTTATATAGCATAAAAGCTAGTCTTTTTAATAAAATTTCCAATTCTTATTTTTATAGCACATTTTTACCTTTTTTGCAAGAATTTTTTTCAATGAGACTTAGGTTTTGTAAAAAACCTGTAGTCGAATTGATCCCGAAGTCGCGTTGGGTAAATGTCGAAGAGATTTACCCAACATCCCCGCGACGAGGGATACACCCAAATTACCTTAATGAGACTTAGCTTTTTCTTTGAAAAACCTAAGTTTCCTTGATTTCCGTTGGCAATCCCATCGTATCCAGTAATTTTATAAATGGATCGGGGTCTAGCTCTTCAACGTTCACCATAGTTTTCGCATCCCACACACCTTTAGCTACAAGTATGGCAGCCGCAACAGGCGGAACACCGGCAGTGTAACTAATAGCCTGAGACTCAACTTCTTTATAACATTGAGCATGGTCACAGGTATTGTAGATAAAAATTTCTCTATCTTTACCGTCTTTTTTGCCGCAGATTTGATTTCCGATACAGGTTTTTCCGGTATAGTTAGGTGCTAGAGAAAGTGGTTCAGGCAAAACAGCTTTTAAAACTTTCAGCGGCACTACCTCAACGCCTTCTGCGGTCACGACAGGGTCTACTGAGGTTAACCCTAGCTTAGTAAGAACGTTAAAAACATTTATATAATGGTCACTAAAACCCATCCAGAACCGGATACTGTTCGCATCGATATTTTTTGCTAAAGAATGAATTTCATCATGGCCGCTCAAATAAACAGTCTGCTTGCCTACGACCGGAAAATCATAAACTTTTTTTATCGAATGAATTTTATCCGCTACCCATTTTTTGTCAATCCACGACCAGGCTTTTACGAATTCCCGGAAATTTATCTCCGGATCAAAATTAGTTGCAAAATACTTACCGTGGTCTCCGGCATTAACATCCATCATATCGATAGTATCAATTGTATCAAAATAGTGTTTTGCAGCTACCGCGCAATATGCGTTTACAACACCTGGGTCAAACCCCACACCTAAGATAGCGGTAATACCTTTTTCACGGCAGAGGCCCCTGCGCTTCCACTCATGATTAGCATACCAGGGCGGGTCTTCACAGGGTTTATCCGGCTCTTCATGTATTGCAGTATCCATATAAGCGACGCCTGACTGAATACAAGCTTCAAGGAGTGACAAATTTACATATGTTGTTGCAAGATTGATTACGATCTGTGAACCGGTTTCTTCTATAAGCTTTACCACAGCCGGGATATCAAAAGCATCGATCTGGTAAGAATTTAGCTTTTTAGTTTTATCTTTTATATTATTTTTTCTTTGGACGCTTTTAATAATTGCGTCGCACTTGTATTTTTTCCGAGACGCGATACAGATATCACCCAAAACATCATTATTTTGCGCGCACTTATGCGCTGCCACATGAGCAACACCGCCGGCACCGACAATCAATACATTCTTTTTCATCTCACTGCCCCCCTAAACTGTTCAAAAAATCTTTATATCCAAAATTACGAACCACACGCACAGATCCATCCAGCTTTTTTACCACAATTGAAGGCATCTTTAAACCATTAAACCAATTCTTTTTAACCATTGTGTAACCGGCGGCATCAGCGATTCGAATGACACTCCCTACTTTTAGCCGGGATTTAAAACTAAAGGTTCCGAATATATCTCCCGCTAAACAAGACCGCCCGGCAACCATATACTTAAATCGTCCCTGCCCGGAAGTTTTTATTTTAGCACTCGTTCCATAGACCAGTAAATCCAACATATGGGCTTCGGTGGAGGAGTCGACTATAGCGATGTCAATTTCGTTACGAATAACATCTAGCACTCTGGTCACAAGTTCCGCTGACTGCGTAATAGCTGCCTCTCCCGGCTCTAAATAAATTTGGACTCCAAATTTATCGCTAAAATCCTTTAGCAACTTAGAAAATTTTTCTATCGGATATCCATCTTTGGTAAAATAAATCCCGCCGCCTAAACTAACCCATTCCAAAGTTTTTAATAAACTTCCATAGGTGCGGCTGATGGCATTCAGATTAGAAGAAAAATTTGTAAAATTATCATTTTCACAGTTAAAATGAAACATCACTCCGCTAATTAAGTGCGCCGCCTTTAAAAGCGATTTTTTATCGGTTACACCGAGCCTCGAAAACCTACGGGCAGGATCGGCTAAATCAAAATGAGAAAAACTAAGCCGGGGGTTCACCCTTAAGCCAATTTTTAAATTGCGGGCATCGCTATAAAACCTTTTCAACTGAGGTATCGAGTTAAAAATGATTTTGTCCGCGTAACGCCTGACTTCTTTTACCTCTTCCCTGGAAAAAGCTACGCTGTAGACCTGGACTTCTTTTCCGAATTTTTCCCTTCCCAAACGAGCTTCATGCACTGAGCTGCTCGTTGTCCCATCCATATATTTTTTCATAAGATCAAAGACGCACCAGGTAGAAAAGCATTTTAGCGCCAACACCAGCTTCGTGCCGGAACAATCACTAATATATTTCATTATTTTTAGATTTTTTAATAATTTCCCTTCGTAAATTAAATAATAAGGTGTTGGTAAAATCATGATTGCCTATATTATCAATATTTAATTATTCTGGCAAGGTTTTTTTATAATTCCCTTGAGAAATGCTCTTATTTCTGTTAGAATTCAGATAGTTTTCTACTTAAAACTTACAGCTTAGAGCTTAGAACTGAATTTTGCTTTGCAAAATTCTTGCCGAGGTGGCTCAGTTGGCAGAGCAGGGCATTCGTAATGCTCAGGTCGAGAGTTCGATTCTCTCCCTCGGCTTACTAGAATATAGAAACTATATGATTTCGAAATACTTTAAAATTCTGGCTAAGAAAAATTTTTTCCTTCTTTGGTTCGGCCAAATTGTCTCCCAATTCGGCGACCGGCTTACCCAAATAGCCCTGGTAGGATTAGTTTCGCAAGTCTCGATGTCGTCTTCGCACCTGGCTCTGGTAATGAGTATGGCCATAATCCCCGCATTTATAATCTCACCTATCTCCGGGGTTTATATTGACCGCTGGAGTAAAAGAAAAACAATGTATATCAGCGACCTCTTAAGAGGATTCTTTATATTACTAATTCCTCTGTTCTTCTTAAAGTTTAAGTCTTTCGTTGCCGTCTATGTTCTTATATTCCTTTCCTTTAGCGCCGGAAGGTTTTTTATCCCGGCAAAAATGGCTTTTATCCCTGAAGTTTCTAAAAAAGAAGATGTTTTCCTTGCTAACTCACTCATTTCGATAACCGCTACCATTGCTGCGGTTATTGGGTTTGGCTTAGGCGGAATTATCGTAGAAAAGTGGGGCGTTACCACCGCCTTTAGTTTAGACGCGGCAACATTTTTTGTCTCAAGCCTAGCAGTATTCTTTATCACTGTTAAAGGAAAGGGAGCTTTTAAAGTTGATGACATTATTCATCTGGGAAAAGAAGTGGTCAGCGAAGTTAAACGATCCTTCATCTGGGAATTCCGGGAAGGAATAAAATACATTCTTAGCTCCCATGAAACAAAATATGCCTTCAAGATGTTTCTTTTCCTTTTTTCCTATATTGGCGGATTATATGTTGTTTTTATCCGTTTTATTCAGGAAGCCTTATCTTCAGTAACTACAAGCCTGGGCTTTGTTACCGTATCTTTAGGCTCGGGGATTTTTCTCGGCTCTTTAGTTTACGGAAGGATTGCCCATAAGTTTTCAGTAAAAAAGATTATAAGCCTGTCCCTATTATTTATCTCACTGTATATTATATTTTTTGTTGTTTCACTCCGGGCTTACCCCCGGACAATTTACGCGATTTTCCTTGCATTCGGCTTAGGCTTGATCACTTCCCCGATATTTGTAGGCATCAATGCCCTGATACACAAGGAAAGTGACAAAAAAGTTTTAGGAAGGATCTTCAGCGGCCTGGAGTTTACTTCTCATTTAGGATTTTTAGTTTCGATGTTTATTTGCGCGGCTCTTGCCGATATCTTCAACCCCTTTACAATCATAGTTTCACTTGGTATAATCGGTTTTCTTTTTTCAACTATATTCGTATTTGCCCATGATTAGAATAGCCGAGCATAAAGAACCCCAGCATAATTTAAAAAGTGAGAAGTTCTTAAAGCCTAAGAAACTTTACTTACCTTTATCCCAACATACCGGAGAACCTTCTATGGCCTGTGTAAAAAAGGGGGATCAGGTTACTGAAGGCATGTTAATCGCTAAACAGAGTGGTTTTATCTCCACACAACTACACGCTCCTAAAAAAGGAAAAGTAATCGATATCGACAGCTGGCATCACCCGGTCCTTATGCAGGCTCCGGCAATCATCCTTCAGTGCGAAGACGAAGTAAAAGAATATACACCCTGTTATGATGCTTTGGCTTTAGAAAAAGATGAGTTGCTGGAAATCATTAAAAATCGGGGATTAGTCGGCATGGGCGGAGCCGGTTTTCCCAGTCATGTAAAATTAAATCCCCCTAAGAAAATTGATACTTTAATAATCAATGGCTGTGAATGCGAGCCTTACTTAGCCTGTGACTACCGTTTAATGCTTGAAAATACCGTTGAAATTTTTAGAGGAATAGAGATAATCTGTAAACTAATTAACCCTAAACAGGTGATCTTTGCTATCGAGAAAAATAAACCCGAAGCCATAAAGAAAATAAACCTCTTCACTAGCACTAAAAAATTTAACCTGCCCCCGATAAAATCTTTTGTCTTAAATAGCACCTACCCTCAAGGAGGAGAAAAACAGCTTATTTGGGCCATAACCAAGAAAAAAGTCCCCCCGGAAAAACTCCCGCTTGATTTAGGCTGTTTGGTCCATAATGTCGCTACCTGCTTTGCTATCTACGAAGCCGTCTGCCTTAATAAACCCTTGATTGAAAGACTGGTTAGTTTTTGCGGCCCGGCCTTAAAATCACCCAAAAATATCTGGGTTAAGCTTGGAACAACTTTAAAAGAACTTTTTGATGCCAAAATTTTAGAGTTTAAAAAAGAGCCGAAAAAAATTATCGCCGGCGGGCCTATGATGGGAATTGCCTTGAATGGTTTAGAGTACCCTATTCTTAAAGGCAGCGGCGGTTTTCTTTTTTTAGACCAGGCTGAAGATGCCGAAGAAAAACCTTGTATTCGCTGCAGCCGCTGTATTGATACCTGCCCAATGGATCTTCTGCCGCCGGAATACGTCAAACGAGTTAAAAAAGAAAAATTCGCATCTTTAGCTGATTTTAATATCACTGATTGTATTGAGTGCGGCTGCTGCGCCTACGGTTGTCCGTCAAAAATACCTATTGTCCACTATATAAAAACCGGAAAAAAATATGCCATTAATAATAAATAATCCACCTCATTTAAAATCAAGCGTGAATACTTCTTCGTTAATGAAGCAGGTAATAATAGCCCTTCTACCGGCAGTAGGAGCTTCAATATATTTCTTTGGCCCAAGGGCAGCACTGCTTATTATAAACTGTATGCTAAGCGCCGTAATCACCGAAAGAGCGGTCTTGTTTCTACGAAAAAAACCGGCCGCTTTAGGAGACTATAGCGCGGCTTTAACCGGCCTGCTTTTAGCTCTTATTCTACCGCCCTCAGTATCATGGTATGGAGCGACTCTGGGCTCAATAGTAGCTATTGTCATCGGAAAACATATCTTCGGCGGATTAGGCGCAAATATTTTTAATCCCGCCTTAATCGGCCGGGCTTTTCTTATGGCTGCTTATCCTAAGATGCTTACCACCTTTATAAAGCCAAACTCAATTGATGCTATAACCTCTGCGACACCTTTAGTATTACGAAAATTCAGCCAGGCCATGACTCCTATTTCGTCTCTTTTTTCCGGACAGGTTTCAGGGAGTTTAGGGGAAACCTCGGCAATCTGCTTAATCATCGGAGGACTCTATCTTTTAATACGAAAGATTGCTGATTGGCGAATTCCTTTAAGCCTGCTGTTGGCCACTACCCTTATTTCGTCTATTTTTTACTTAATTAACCCCGCTTGGGGATCAGTTCTATTCCATTTATTTAGCGGCGGCCTTTTATTGGGAGCTCTTTTTATGGCTACCGACCCCGTTACCACCCCGATAACCAAAAAGGGAAGATATATATTTGGCCTTGGCTGCGGAATACTAATAATGATAATAAGGTATTTTAGCGGTTTACCTGAAGGAGTTATGTACTCGATTCTGTTTATGAATGCCTTAACTCCCTTAATTAACCGTTATACAAAGCCAAGGAGATTCGGGACATGAAAGAAGTAATCAAAATAACATCCGTATTAACCTCGGTTTGTCTTATTTGCGCGTTTTTGCTTTCGTTTGCTCACAGCCTGGCCCATGAAAAAATTATTCTTAATAGTAAAAAAAGAGTAGAAGAAGCTATAACTACCCTGGCCCCGGAAGCTAAAGATATAGAAAGAATCGTCTCTGAGGATGAAGAGATATATAAACTCTTTGATGCTAAAGGGAGTTTAATCGCTTACGCTTTTACAGCTCAAGGCCAGGGTTATCAGGGAAAAATAAAAATGCTGGTAGTAAGCGACTTATCCCTGGAATGCCTTAAGGGTATTGAAGTTGTCGAATCGCTGGAAACTCCCGGGTTAGGAGCAAAAATCCAAAAAGACCCTTTTAAAAATCAATTTAAGAATTTAGCAGTAGGGGAGGGAATCGTCTGTGTAAAAGGGGAAGTGGAAACAAAGAGCCAGATAAAAGCCATTACCGGAGCAACGGTTTCATCACAGGCAGTAGTAAATATCTTAAATAAGCAGCTTAAGCAAATAAAAAAACTTATAGAAACCAAATGAAAGATTTCATCAAAGGATTATGGAAAGACCATCCGGTATTTCGCCAGCTTCTTGGCATGTGCCCTACCCTGGCAGTAACTACTTCAGCCATAAACGGGATTTCCATGGGTTTAGCTGTGGTCTTTGTTATGTTCTTCTCTTCATTAGTAGTCTCTTTGATTAAAAAAATAGTTCCCCATCAAGTACGCATTGCAGTCTACACAGTAATTATTGCCACCTTTGTTACGATTGTCGACTTATTTTTAAAAGCTCAATTCCCGGAGATTAGCCGGGCATTAGGCCCTTATATTCCTTTAATTGTAGTTAACTGCATCATCTTAGGCCGCTGTGAAGCTTTTGCCTCTAAGAACAGTACCTTGAGTTCTCTTCGTGATGCTTTAGGTATGGGAATAGGCTTTACCTGGGGGTTATTTCTTTTAGGCTCAATTCGTGAAATTTTAGGGGCCGGAACTATTTTAGGAACGCAAATAATGCCGGCAAACTATAACCATTTAATTATAATGATTCTTCCGGCCGGGGCATTTTTGGTTTTAGGGCTGCTGGTGGCGGCAATGAATAAAATCGAAGAATAAACAATGCGGGACTTAGTTATAATATTCATCTCAACACTCCTGATAAACAATCTGGTTCTCTCCTATTTCCTGGGAATCTGCCCTTTTTTAGGAGTTTCCGGTAAGATTGAATCTGCCTTTGGTATGGGCATGGCAGTTACTTTTGTAATGACCCTGGCTACCAGCATCAGCTGGCTTATATATAATCTCATTCTGGCCAAATTCGGTTTGCTCTTCCTTGAATATGTAGTCTTCATCTTAGTCATTGCTTCGTTAGTTCAGATAGTCGAGATGTTTATACGAAAGTACTCTAACAGCCTTTACCAATCTCTGGGAATATACTTACCTTTAATTACTACTAATTGTGCGATTCTCGGAGCCGCGCTTTTTATGGTAACCAGAAATTATAACTTTCTGGAAGCGGTTGTCTTTGGTTTTTCCGGAGGTTTAGGATTTTCCCTGGTTTTGATGATAATGGCGGGAATTCGGGAAGAAATCAGCTATGCTGATGTTCCCCGGGTATTTAGAGGAGCATCTCTAACTTTAATCACTGCCGGTTTGCTGGCTCTTGTATTTATGGGATTTTCCGGCTTACTGGCATCGTAAAGCACTGCTAAGATTAAGAAATGAATAAAATTACAATCGCTATACTTGTTTTGGGCCTGATGGGTTTTTTCTTTTCTTTACTTCTGGCCTTGTTAAGTAAAAAGCTAAAAGTGGAGGAAGACCCTCAAACAGCCAGAGTTCTTGATTTGCTTCCCGGCCTAAACTGCGGAGCTTGCGGGTTTAGCGGCTGTCGCGCATACGCCGAGACAGCAATAAAAGAATGCGATGTTTTTAATGGCTGCCTTCCGGCCGGAACAGAGGTTAATAAAACGATAGCTGAACTTTTAGGAATAACCGGCTGCGTATCTTCGCATAAACAAGTGGCTATATGCCGCTGCGGCGCTAAAAAAGGCGAGAAAAAAGCCTCATCAAGATATATCGGCCCAAATACCTGCAAGAGCGCCCATTTAACCGGGGGTGTAATCGATTGTATTTATGGTTGTATTGGCTTTGGCGACTGTTTGGAGGTTTGTCCAATGGGCGCGATAACACTCCTGGATCAATGCATTCATATTGATATTGAAAAATGTACCGGTTGCGGAAAATGTTTAAAGTCCTGCCCCCGCAATCTCTTTGAAATCGTTCCCTTAAGTGAAACCAAAAGTATTGATCTTTATAGCGTCGCCTGCAGTAATACCGAAAAAGCTCTTGCAATAAAAAAAGTTTGCAGCCACGGGTGTATTGGCTGCGGGATATGCGTTAGAGTAGAAAATTCTCCTTATTATTTAAAAGACAATCTCTCCTTAATTGACTACAAGAAAACCGATCACCCCGAAGCCTTAGAGCAGGGAAAAAACAAATGCCCGACAAAGTGCATCATAAAACTAACAAATTCTTAACACTCAATACTCGATACTAAAACTAAACAATGTTTAAAGAAACCGTAGAAGTAGTCGAGGCCTGGGAAGATAAAGTTAAAATAAAATTTAATAAAAAAGAAATGTGTTCCTGCTGCAAGTTATCTCACATCTGTGGCATGGGAAAAGAAAAATTAACAATTGATGCTTGCGGCTTTGCATTAGAGGCCGGTGATAAAATCGAGGTGGGGATTGAAGAGAAAAAAACGCTCTTAGCCGGCGTAATTATGTTTCTTGCACCCGGAGCGCTCTTTATGCTGAGCCTGATTGTTTTTAAAAAGCAGGGGGAATTTTTAAGTTTTTTACTTGCCCTGTTAATGCTTTGTATCTATTATGGAGGTATGAAGCTCTTATTGAAGAATTGGGCTAAAAAGTTTCACTTAAAGATCTTAAAAAAAATTCAAAACTGATGTTAAAAAAAATAAATATTGCCGTATTAGCTTCCGGAAAGGGGACGAATTTTTTCGCCTTAGCTAAAGCTATAAAAACACAAAAGCTAAAGGCTGAAATAAAGCTTTTAATCACTGATAAAAAAGAAGCCTTGGTACGGAAAAAAGCCCGGCAGATGGGTATACAAGATATCTTTATCGACCCCAAAAAATTTAAATCCCGGCTGGCCTTTGATAAAGAGATAATCAAAATCTTAAAAAAAGAAAAGATCAAGCTAATAATGTTAGCCGGTTATATGCGTATTATTTCTCCCTTTTTTGTAAAGAGCTTTAAGCAAAAAATTCTAAATATTCATCCGGCGCTTCTGCCGGCCTTCAGAGGCACTAACGCGATTAGCCGGGCATTTAGAAGCGGCTGCAAAACAACCGGAGTAACTGTTCATTTTGTCGATGAATTAATTGACCATGGCCCAATAATCTCTCAAAAAGCAATCAAGATAACACGCGGTATGAGTGAGGCGAACCTGGAAAGAAAAATCCATAAACTGGAACATCGATTATACCCCCTAACCTTAAAGCTGGTTTTAGAAAAAAGGGTAATGGTCAGAAATAAAAATGTCAAAATTATTTAAATTCACACTTATTCTGCTTTTGTTTTCCTTCCCGGTTAAAGCTATTCCCAGAGATAGGGATTTTTCTTTCGGCGAAACCGCCTCTTTAGGGAGTGGTGAAAAAACAATTGAAGCTAAGGTGGATAAAAGAGTAGTCGAAACCGGTGAAATCTTTAGCTATGAGCTAAAGATCCAGGGTGAAATTGGTGACGCCAGCTTAAAATTACCGGAATTTGAAGGTTTTAGCGTTCTCTCCCAAAGTCAATCCCAAAGCTACTCAAGCAAAGGAGGAGTAAGCAAAACCTCAATTAGTCTTATCTACCTTCTTTTTGCCCCTGAACCCGGAACCTTTACTATCAACCCGGCCACGCTGGTGGAAAATGAAAAAAAGAAACATCAAAGCCGGGCAATAACCATAAGAGTAAAAGGAGAATCGCTGGAAAGAAAGCAAAAAATTCTACCTTATATTGAAGAAGGAATAGAATTGTAAGGGCGGGGTCACCCCGCCCGGATAATAATAAAATAATCGGGCGCGGAAACCGCGCCCCTACATACAACAGGAAACACCTAGCCCCTTTATTTTAAATAACCAGCAAACTCATCCGGTGAAATGTCGTATTCCTGCATATGGTTGCCTTCTGTATCACCTAAGGCCTGCGAATTAGGAAAGGAAAAAAATGCTATCCTTTCATCGCGCTCCTTCATGGAGATAAAACCCATATCAAATTTTATCAGATCGGGGATAAAACCGATAGTATAGGTATCAATTCCCACTTTTTCTATATCAGCGGCAAGAAGGCAGTAAAATTTGGGCGGATTGTCCATGCTCAGCAATATCCGGCTTAAAGAATGAAATATCTGTCGTATGTCTTTTAAAGATTTTTCTTCCCACTGGCCGTCTTCAGTAACAAGCTTCTTAAATGGAGCATAGATCCAGATAGTATCGCCGGTTAATGCGGCCCTGGCGTTGATATTAAACTCATTCCAGCAAACATCTTGTATTGCTTCCTTAATATTCTTGCGGGTGTAAGTAGGGGGTATTGTGCAGGATACAAGAAAAAAGAGGAGTAAGCTAACTGCCGGAAGAGTTTTTCGAAGATCCTTTATCATGCTTTTTAAATATTTCAACAATTTCATCATATTCAAGCTCACTCTTTTTCAGCAGCTGCTGAGCAAAACATTCCAAAAGCTCTTTTTCCCGGATTAATATTTCTTCTACTTCTTTTAAGCAGTTATTCAGTATCTTCTGCACATCATCATCAATTTTTCTCTTGGTCTCTTCAGAGATAAAGGTAGAGTGGTTTGAATACGAACCTACACCTAAAGCCTCAAAGTTGCCTAAAAGACCGCTTTCTCCCATACCGTAACGATAAACCATATCATGCGCAAAGTCTAAAGCAGCGTCAAAATCACTGGCTACTCCGGAGGTGGTAGTATTAAATTTTATTTTTTCCGCCGCATAGCCGGCCAGAAATGTCTTTATGTTAGCCAGAAACCACTCCCGGGAAGGAGCATAGATTTCTTCCTTAGGCCTGCGGCCAACATAACCTAAAGCTCCACGGTGAGGAATAATCGAAGCTTTTATCACATCATCAGTGGGGTGAGTAAGATAAGCAATAATTGCATGCCCTGACTCATGATATGCTGTCCACTCTTTTTCTTTCTCACTTAGAACAATCTGGCTTCGTAGGCCAAAAACTACCCGGTCATAAGCTCCGGAAAGGTCTTTATAGATAATCTCCTTGCGTTTATTCCTGATTGTAATCAACGAAGCCTCTCTTACCATATTGGAAATATCAGCCGGAGAAAAACCCACAGTTCTTTTGGCTAAAACATTATTATCTATTTGAGGGTCAGATTGAGTCTTTTCTAAATAGTAATCAAATAATTTTTTTCTATCTTCAAGGCGAGGTTTGTTTACATATATTTTCCGGTCAAACCGGCCGGCCCGCATAAGAGCCGGGTCAAGCCCGCTTTCATTGACATTGGTAGCGGCAATAACCACAATATTATTTTCACTCTGGCGCAAACCATCCATCTCAGTAAGAAGCTGATTTACAGTTGAGTTATAATCCATACCGGCACCCATACCGCTTACACCTACCCGGGGACGGGCAATTGTATCTATCTCATCAATAAAAACCAGACAGCCATTATGAATATCAGCTAAAATTCGGGCTTCTTTAAATAAAGACTTTAAACGTGCCGACCCCATACCCACAAACATCCCCATAAATTCACTGCCTACTGTTGCTAAAAAGGGTAAACCGGTTTCAGTAGCAATAGCTTTAGCCAGATAGGTCTTACCACAGCCGGGAGGGCCAACCATAAGAATGCCTTTGATGATTTTCCCGCCAACCTGTTTAAGCTGAGCCCGGTCTTTTATTAAATTTATTACCTCACCAACCTCCTGTTTTGCTGTTTCCATACCAATAACATCAGACCACTTTATATCGACGCTCTTGGTTTTTATCCGCTTTTGGCCCATCTTGGTTAAACCGCCGCCAAACATCAGCCAATAGTTAAAACCCATATATATGCTGGCAAAAGCAAAAGCTGTAAATATCCCCATAAATAACTGGAAAGGAATACTGGACAGAGTCATCTTTTTATAAAATGACTCTAATCCCATAAAATGCTTGATACCCACACTAACCAGAATGATTACTCCCGCCAAAAAGACGCAGAGGAGGAGAATAATAACAATTTTTAACCGGTTTAAGCGAATAAGTTTTATTAATTTTTTACCTTCCATAAAACCCTTTTTTTTAATGTCTGTACAAAACAAAGATACCATAAATCCCTACCTTTGTCTATAATCCCTTAACAACCCCCCCCCTTGATTGAAGCCAGGCTTCACTCATTGCTTCTGTTTTACAGCCACACTTATGAGTGAAGCCTGGCTTCAACAACAATTCTAACTTAGAACCGGGCTTGGGTACGGCTATTACGGGGGAAATAAAAAGGAAAAAAATAGCTTGCCAAAATCATTTTCTATGCTATATTTTTCTTATGGATTTTGAAAGTCAAAACCCGGACGAAATCTTACGAAACCTGAAGGAAAAGTTTAATGCCTACAAACCCAAGGGTTCACGTCTATTTTTAATCGCCGGAGTTTTCCTTGCCTTACTTCTTGCTAAGGGAACCTTCTATACCATTCAACCTAATGAAGTGGGAGTGGTTTTACGTTTAGGTAGATTTATTCGAACTACCCAGCCCGGCTTGCATTTTAAAATTCCTTTAGGAATTGAAAAGGTTATTCCGGTTAAGGTAGAATATGTCTACAAAGATGAGTTTGGATTCCGAACCGCATCAGCAGGCATAAAAACTGTCTATAGCCAAAAATCCTACGATGACGAATCCTTAATGCTTACAGGGGATTTAAATGTCTTAAATCTGGAGTGGATTGTTCAATTTAAAATAAAGGATCCCTACAAAACCCTTTTTAATGTTCGCAATATAGTTAAGACCTTGCGGGATATTTCAGAGTCAGTCATGCGCAAAATTGTCGGCGACTATACCTTTAATGAAGTTCTTACTACTAAACGAATCGAAATAAATATCAAGGCTCAGGAAGATATGCAAAAAATTCTTGACACCTATGGAACCGGGCTTCAAATCATAACTGTCAAACTGCAAGATGTTAATCCGCCAAACCCGGTAAAATCAGCCTTTAATGAGGTAAATGAGGCTAAGCAAGAAAAAGAAAAATTAATCAATGAAGCCTGGAGAGTATATAATCAAAAAATTCCTCAGGCTAAAGGTGAAGCCTTGAAAATGGTCAAAGAGGCTGAAG
>JAIWAR010000033.1:0-15158 GCA_048634245.1 Methanosarcinales archaeon
AACGTCTTTCGCGGAGTTGCGCGAATGCGCTTTGTTGGCGCCGCTTTTGCCCGCGCCGACAAATAGTCGGCGATGGGACCATACGCTTCCGGGGCGGGCGTGATGTCCCAGCCCACGGTGTCCAACTCCACCCGCTCCTCGGCCCCCTCGGTGATGTAGGAATCAGGTTCCAAAGATGCCAGCCCTTCCACGATGTCGCGGATGCGGTGGGCGTTGAACTTGGAGACGACGGTGTGCACGCTGAGCACCAGGTTCCTGTGCCGGACCTGGAGCTCCTTCAGCCCCTGCCACGTTTCCATGGCCCGGTCCCAGTTGCCTGGCACGTTGCGGATCTCGTCGTGCTCCTGGCCGATGCGATCCAGCCGGCCGATGCGCTGCTCCAGTCGCATGGGGTTCCAGGGCAGGTCGTAGTTGATCATCAGGTGCGCCCGCTGGAGGTTGATGCCCTCCCCGGCGGCGTCGGTCGCCAACAGGAAATAGACGTCGGGGTCGTTGCGGAAGCGGTCTTCTGTCGCCCGGCGCTTTTCCCTTGGTATGCTGCCGTGGATGCTGACCAGAACGTCATCGCGGCCAAAGAGCGTGCTGATGCGTTCCCACAGGTAGGTGAGTGTGTCGCGGTGCTCGGTGAAGATCACGAACTTCCGGCGCCGCCCGTGCCCATCAACCATCCACTCATCGTCCTGGATGATGGTCGCCAGTTCCTCCCACTTGCGGTCGGTACCGCTCTGCCGCACCCGGTAGGCCATCGTCTCCAGATGCTTGAGTGTCTCGATCTCGGCCTTCAACTCGGCGATGGTCAGCGCGGCGGTGGCGTTGTCAATGATCTGTTCCTCGATGGCCTCTACTTCTTCAGCCGGGGCGTCGTCCAGGCCGTCGAGGTATTCCTGATCGTAGTAGCGAGGTTCGTGTTCCGGTGCCGGTGCGATTTGCTGGCCGGTTCTGACCTCTGCCAACCGTTTCTCAAGCCGCTGGCGACGCCGCTTCAGGGATTGGTAGATCGCCTCCGGGGAGGAGGCCAGCCGGCGCTGAAGGATGATCAGGGCAAAGCCGACGGTGCCCTTGCGCTTGTCGTCGGCCAGTTTGTCCGCCCGGTTGAACTCGGTGCGGACGTATTCGGTGACCTCGTCGTAAAGGCGGCTCTCTCCGGGCGAGAGCGGGTAACTGACCGTGTACGCCCTGCGCTCGGGGAACAGCGGGCGGCCGTCGAACCGGCGCAGATCCTCTTTGATCATACGGCGCATGATGTCGGAGATATCCACTTCGTGCACGCCTTCGCGGAAACGCCCCGCGAAGCGGTCTTGATCGAGCAGGGCCAGGAACAACTGGAAGTCCTCTTCCTTGCCGTTGTGGGGGGTGGCCGTCATCAGGAGGAAGTGGCGGGTAATGTCCCTGAGCAACTTGCCTAGTTTGTAACGCTTGGTCTCTTCGAGTTCCCCGCCCCAAAAATGGGCTGACATCTTGTGCGCCTCGTCAACCACGACGAGGTCCCAATCGGTGTGGCGCAGTTTTTCTTTCAGATCCTCGTTACGCGCGATCTGGTCCAGGCGGATGATGACCAGGTCTTTTTCCAGGAATGGGTTTCCGCTGACGGCCGTTTCAAAGGTCTCGCGCGTGAGGATCTCGAAGCGGAGTTGGAATTTGAACCAGAGTTCGTCCTGCCATTGGGCCGCCAGGTTCCCCGGCACGCAGATCAGGCAGCGGTGGACGTCCCCCCGGACGATCAGTTCTTTGATGAACAGGCCAGCCATGATGGTCTTGCCAGCGCCGGGGTCGTCGGCCAGCAAGAAGCGCAGTGGCTGGCGGGGCAACATGTCACCGTAAACACCAATGATCTGGTGTGGGAGCGGTTCAATCAGTGAGGTATGGACCGCCAATACGGGATCGAACAAATAGGCCAGGTGGATGCGGTACGCTTCAGCCACCAGACGGAAAAGGTTACCATCGGCGTTGAAGTGCCAGACGCGCCTGGTTTCCGCGATCTCCAGGTTGGGTTCGTCGTTGCGGAAGAGCAGTTGTGTGCCGGGCTGCCCATCGGCGCGCTTGTAGAAGAGTTCGACGGCGGTGGCTTGCCAGGAAGATATTTTGAAGAATTCTCCTTTACGGGAAGGCAATTATTTTAAGATTCCCAAAATTATTGAGTAAACCCCGTTAGAAGTATCGGGGTTGAAGAAAAAAACAAAACTTCTAACGGGGCAAATGGAAGATTTAACTAAACTTAAGGCGAGCGCGATAGGTGAAAAAATTAGTTCCGGCGGGCTAAGCAAAGAAAAAGTCTACTCTTTTTTTAAGGAAAGAATAGATAAATACGACTCTTTCTTAGGCAGCTTTGTGGAAGCCTATGGGTTAGAGCTTGCCATTGAAGGGAGCTCCGTCTTCACAGGTCTGCCTATTGCCATAAAAGATAATATTTGTATAAAGGATAAAAGAATTACCTGCGCCTCTAAAATTTTATCAACCCATCTGGCTGTTTATGATGCTGAGGTAATAAGTAAGTTAAAGAGGGCCGGGTTAAGCATTATCGGGACTACAAATATGGATGAGTTTGCTTTTGGCTCTTCTACGGAGAATTCTTGTTATGGACCGACAAAGAATCCCTGGGATTTAACCCGGGTGACAGGAGGTTCCAGCGGTGGTTCGGCAGCGGCCGTAGCAGCACGCCTGGCCCCTTTTGCTTTAGGTTCGGATACCGGAGGGTCAATCAGGCAGCCGGCTTGCTTTTGCGGAGTGGTCGGATTTAAACCTACTTATGGCCGGGTTTCTCGTTGGGGCTTGGTGGCTTTTGGCTCAAGCCTGGATCAGATTGGGCCGATAACTACGAATTTTACTGATTGCGCGCATCTTTTAAATATAATTTGCGGCCATGATAATAAAGATTCCACTTCCGCGGATATAAAAGTGCCTGATTTTACAGAGGCTTTGGATAAGGATATTTCCGGCATAAGAATAGGAATGCCTAAAGAGTATTTTAAGCAAGGGTTGGCTTCGGAAGTCAGAGAAGCGGTTGAGGGAGTAAAGAAGATTTTTCAAGGCAAGGGAGCAAAGGTGGTTGAGATAAGCTTGCCTCATACCGAATATGCCGTAGCCGTATATTATATTATTGCTTCTTCAGAGGCAAGCTCTAATCTGCAGAGATTTGACGGGGTGAGGTATGGGTTAAGGGCAAAGAATACCAGCTTAGAAGAGCTTTATACAGAGAGCAGAGGAAAAGGTTTTGGTGATGAGGCTAAGAGAAGGATTTTTCTAGGTGTTCATAGCCTTTCCAGCGGCTATTACGATGCATATTATTTAAAAGCGCTTAAGGTGAGAAGGTTAATCAAAACAGATTTTGATGAAGCTTTTAAGAAGGTTGATGTTATTCTCTCTCCCACTTCGCCTACAACAGCTTTTAAAATCGGAGAGAAAGTAAGCGATCCAATAAGCATGTATTTATCGGATATCTATACGATTTCCGCGAATCTGGCCGGCTTACCGGCAGTATCTTTTCCTTGCGGATTTTCTTGTGATAATTTGCCTATAGGGGGCCAGTTGATCGGTAAGGAGTTTGATGAGTCTACTCTTATAAAGTTGGGGTCGTCTTTTCAGGCTGTTACGGATTTCCATAAAAAAATACCGGAAATTAATCATGAGTGATTTTGAAGTTGTAATCGGCCTTGAGGTTCATACTCAGTTAAAGACAGAATCGAAAATTTTCTGTTCTTGCTCTACCCAATTTCAAAGCCCTCCTAATACCAATATTTGTCCGGTTTGCTGCGGGTATCCCGGAGTACTGCCGGTTTTTAACAAAAGAGTTTTAGAGTTGGCGGTAAGAGTTTCTTTAGCTTTAGATTGTAAGATTAATAAAAATATATATTTTGAGCGGAAGAATTATTTTTATCCTGATTCGCCTAAGGATTATCAGATTTCTCAATATAAGATGCCTTTGGGCGAGGCAGGGTACCTAGACCTTCCTTCAGGCAAAAGAATAAAAATAAATAGAGTTCATATGGAAGAGGATGCCGGCAAGCTTATTCACAAAGAAAATTGTTCCTGGGTAGATTTTAATCGTACCGGTACGCCATTACTGGAAATTGTTTCTGAGCCGGACATGAGAAGTCCCCAGGGAGCTTTCGATTATTTAACTTATTTGAAATTGATTCTTCAATATATCGGGGCTTCTGACTGTGATATGGAAAAGGGGTCTTTACGCTGTGATGCCAATATTTCTTTACGTAAGAGAGGTGATGCTAAGCTTGGCACAAAGGTGGAATTAAAAAATATGAATAGTTTTAGAGGGGTCAGAACAGCCTTAGAGTTTGAAGCCAAGAGGCAAGAGAAGGCGATAGAGGCGGGAGAAAAAATAAGCCAGGAGACAAGATTGTGGGATACGGAAAAGCAAAAAACAATAGTTATGCGCACCAAAGAAGCCGCCCATGATTACCGTTATTTTCCTGAACCCGACCTTCTGGATTTTTCTGTTTCTCAAGAGCTCATTAAGAAGGAAGAAGGTTTAATAGGGGAGTTGCCCGCAGAGAAGAGGAAGAGATTTTTAAATACCTATAAAATAGGCCAAAAAGAGATAAGTATACTTCTCACTAACCGCTGGTTGGCTGATTTTTTTGAAGAATCAATTAAGTTTTATCCTAAGGCACAAGAATTGTCTAATTGGCTTCTGGGGCCGTTTCTAGAGCAGGTAAATACTTTAGAAAAGGGGTTTGGTTCGGTAAAAATATCCGCGCAAAAGTTTTCCCAGATAGTAAAATATTTTGTAGAGAAAAAAATAAATAATCTTGCGGCGAAAAAAACTCTGGCATTAAGTATTACCACCAATGAAGATATAGATAGCATTATTGAAAAAGAAAGCCTTATCCAGCTATCGGGAGAAGGAGAGTTAGATGTTTTTATTGAAGAGGCTATTGAGGAGAATCCTAAACCGGTTAAGGAGTATTTAGAAGGTAAAGCTCAGGCAATAATGTTTCTTGTGGGGCAGGTAATGAAAAAAAGCAAGGGCAAGGCTAATCCCCAGGTAGCAAGGGAGATGCTGGATAAAGTTATTAAAGAAAAGGGGTAAGTAGTCCCTCCTCGCTGTATATAGGGTAAAACGTCTTTGACCTTTTACCCTAACTCGGAGGGATTTAATTCAACTACAGGTTTTTTGTAAAAAAACCTAAGTTTCATTAAGGAGGACAAAGGGATGAGAAGAAGATTTATTATTTTTACAGTTGTCTTGGCGGCGGTTATTTTCGGTTACAAAGTAGGATTTTCTTTCAGCAAAGAAAAAGACGATCTGTACCGGGAGTTAGAGATATTTGCTGAAGGATTGGCAGTTATAGAAGCAAAGTATGTAGAGGAGAAGACCTCCAAGGATTTAGTTTACGGAGCGATGAGAGGGCTGGCTTTATCTTTAGACGCTTACAGCCAATTTTTAACTCCTGAAGACTATAAGAATCTTCTTGTAGAGACGGAAGGGAAATTTGGAGGGCTGGGCATTGAGATTACTATAAGAAACGGCCTTCTCACTATTATTTCCCCCATAGAAGATACGCCGGCTTGGCGGGCAGGAATTAAAGCCGGGGATATCATTATTAAGATAGACGGTGAGATGACTAAAGAGATTACTTTAAATGGAGCAGTTAAGAAATTACGCGGTAAGCCTAAGACAAAAGTCACCTTGACAATTTTAAGGGAAAAAGAAAGGAAGGTTGAGGACATAATTATTGTAAGGGGCATAATAAAGATAAAAGACATTAAACATGCACTTATTTTAGAAGACGGTGTCGGCTATGTAAAGATAGGGGAGTTTAGAGAGTCTACCTCCAGAGATTTAAGCAAGGCCTTGAAGGGGTTAGAAGAGAAAGACTTAAAAGCGTTAGTTATTGACGTGAGGAATAATCCCGGCGGTTTACTTAACTCGGCCATAAGCATATCTTCTAAGTTCTTAGAAGATGGAAAAGTGGTAGTATCTACCAATTCAAGAAACGAAGAAGAAGTGGTATATAAATCTGTATCATTTAATAGGAAGTATTTAGACATTCCTTTAGTGGTATTAATAAATAAGGGTAGTGCTTCCGCAAGCGAAATTCTGGCCTCAGCATTGAGGGAAAACAACCGGGCAATTTTGCTTGGTGAGACAACTTTTGGTAAAGGGTCAGTCCAGACAATACTTCCTTTATCTGACGGTTCGGCCATGCGTCTTACCACCTCTAAATATTATACTCCTTCCGGAGAGAGTATCCATGAGAAGGGAGTTGAGCCGGATATCAAAGTAAGTAAAGAAGTGACTGAGGAAATAGAAGAAGATGTTTTTAAAAACCTGGATAGAAAACAAGATTTTGATTATAGAAAAGATTATCAGATAGTAAGGGCTTTAGATTTGATCAAAGGCCTTCTTGTATTAAAATAGTAAGGGCGGCCTCTGTGGATGCCCGTTTAATCCAAAGTTATGTATACTTTAGGCATCGAAACTTCCTGCGATGAAACCTCTTGCGCAATTTTGAAAAATTACCAAGTCCTCTCTAATATCACCTTATCTTCCTTAAGAGAACATAAGAAATATGGAGGGGTAGTTCCCGAGATAGCTGTTAGGGCGCATCTTAAGAATATTGATAAGGTTTTAGCAGTTGTCCAGAAAAAATCCCGCGTATCTTTAAAAAAAATAGATCTGATTTCCGTAACTTATAAGCCTGGTTTGGTCGGAGCTTTAGTCGTCGGGTTAAACTTTGCTAAGTCTTTATCTGTAGCCTTGGGCAAACCTTTTATCGGGGTTAACCATCTTTATTCTCATCTTTTTGCCTCTTTTTTAAATTATCAGAGAAAGTTGAGGTTTCCTTTTCTGGGGGTGGTAATTTCCGGCGGCCACACCGAGCTTTATCAGGTAGAGGATTTTGATAAAATAAAGATTTTGGGACAAACTCGCGATGATGCCTGCGGAGAGGTTTTTGATAAAATAGCTAAAGCTTACGGTTTGGGTTATCCCGGGGGGCCAATCATTGATAAACTTTTTACCCGCCGGTATAAAGATGATTTTAGGTTTAAGTGCGGGAAGATAGGTCTTGATTTAAGTTTTAGCGGAATAAAAACCGCTCTTATCTATAAAAAGAGTGAGATGGAGAAAAAAGGTACTTTTGATTCAAAAATGAAAAAAAGGCTTGTTTCTTCTTTTCA
Organism: Methanosarcinales archaeon; assembly: GCA_048634245.1. Taxonomy (GTDB): domain Bacteria; phylum Omnitrophota; class Gorgyraeia; order Duberdicusellales; family 4484-171; genus Susulua. The sequence continues at coordinate 7,141 of JAIWAR010000033.1, forward strand.
GTATACGGCCATGGAAACAATTATCCGTACAATTTTAGAGGCTAAAGATAAACTGAAGATTAAAAAGATAGTTTGCGGCGGCGGTGTTATTGCTAATAAGTATTTACGCCGGCGGCTTAAGGAGGAGGAGAAAGGAGGCTTAAAGGTTTTTCTCTCTCCTTTTGAATATTCGAGTGACAATGCCGCAATGGTTGCAGGATTAGGGTTTTACCTGTATAATAAAAGAGGAAAAGACAGCAGCATAAATTTAAAAGCTCAGGCTAATTGAGCCCTCCGGGAAGTTTTTATCTGAAGGGCTCATCTTGAGGAGCAAAGCGATGAAAGATCTCAGATGATAAATTTATTTTCTACTACAATACGGTTAATCCTTGCCTTTGTTCTGGGGAGTATAATTGGTTTGGAGCGTCAAAGGAAAGGCGGCGGAGCGGGTTTAAGGACCCATATTTTAGTTACTGTGGGGTCAGCGTTGATAATGTTGACTTCTCTCTATGTTTATGATATTTATCAAGGAGTAAGCAATGTTGATCCCGGGAGAATTGCTGCCGGAGTAATTACCGGCATTGGTTTTTTAGGCGCGGGAACGATCATAAGGAGCAAAGAAGGAGTTCGGGGGTTAACTACCGCAGCAAGTATCTGGGTTAGTTCAGCAATCGGTTTGGCTATAGGGTGCGGATATGTCAGCGCGGCAGTAATTGTTACCGGGATGTCTTACTTGGCTCTCTCGCTTCTAAAGAAATTGGAAAAGGATACGGTCTGATTTGCTTTTATCTAAAAGCAGTATATAGTTATAGAGGAGGTGAAGGAAAATGGCTAGACAAAGAGAAGAGAAAATTCTTGATGTAAACGCGGCAATGAAAGGAAGTTTGGTTTTTTCTGACCCTGTGAATTTGCGGATAAATGGAAAGTTTGAAGGCAGCTTGGATACAAAGGGTAATCTCATTATCGGAGAAGCCGCGGCTGTAAAGGCTAATATTATTGGGGAGAAGGTAACCATCTCCGGTATAGTAAAAGGGGATATTAGGGCAACTGAGACGATTAGGCTTCTTTCTTCAGCCAGGGTTATCGGTAATATAGAGGCTCCCAAGCTTTCAATTGAAGAGGGAGCGGCCTTTAACGGTAAATGCCGGACAGCCGAGGCAAAGATCTCCTTAGAAGAGCTCTCAGATTATCTTTCTGTTGAGGAGAATAAAATTGTAGAATGGGTTGAAGGTGGAAAGATTCCTGTGGAGAAAGAAGGCAGCCGGTTACTATTTGACCGCAAAAAAGTAGAGAATTGGGTTGCCCATAAAGCTTAATCCGGTCAAGGGCTGACTTTAGCCAACCAGTAACTTTAATTAGCTATTATTATAGGTAAAAAATGAAAGAAAAGCTTTTTACTACCAGAGAGGTTTCAAAGGTTTTAGGTATTTCGGAAAAAGATGTAATCGAGCTAGCTAGCAAAAATATTATTCCTCATTTTAAAGTAGCGGGAGAATTCCTGAGGTTTAAAAGGGAGGATATGATAGGCATTAAGCCGACGATAAAGAAAAAGTATAATCTTCCTGAAAAAAAACACCGTTTTTTAGAAGGAGCAAGAGAGTTTATTTATTTTAATGATTTTTATCTTGTTTCAGTAATGATAGTTATCCTGCTGCTCTGGGTAATAATTAAAGATATTACCTTTGGCGGCTAAAACATCGCCTCCCGCTCGTCCAAAACCTTTTCTAAAATACGCTAATAAATCATTTGCTTTAATTACAAGAATTGCTAAAATCATTGGTAGTTGAATTATAAAAAACGTAAGTTTCATTGAGGAGGAAAGCATGGTGAGTTTTGATGATTTTTCTAAGTTGGATTTAAAGGTAGGAAAGATTTTGGAAGTTAGTTGCCATCCTAATGCTGAGAAGCTTTATCTGTTAAAAGTGGATGTGGGTGATAAGATTATTCAGCTAGTAGCGGGGGTGAAGCCTTTTTATGAGCCGGAGCAGTTAGAGAATAAACTTATAGTTGTTTTGACTAACTTAGAGCCAAAAAACATTAGAGGCGTTTTATCCCAGGGGATGGTCCTTGCTGTCCAGGGTAAGGATGATGTTAGTTTGATAATCTCCGATAAAGAAATAGATGTTGGGAGTATAGTAAGGTAAATCTTTGGCGGGGTAAAGCTATGGTAACCAAATATATAGAGGTAAAGACAAGGGGAAACAGTGATATTATAAATATCACTCCCGATTTAAAAAAATGTATAAATGAAGAAAGATTAAAGGAAGGCATTATCTTTTTATCGGTTATTGGCTCAACCGCGGCCCTTACTACTATGGAGTATGAAGAGGGGTTGGTAAAAGATTTAAAAAATACCTTTGAGAGGCTCCTACCCTACAAGGACGATTATGCCCACAATCTTACCTGGGCAGATGATAATGGCCACTCTCATTTGAGAAGTTCTTTTATAAAAACGCATTTTTTTGTTTCTGTGACCGGGGGCAAACTTGACTTAGGGACTTGGCAGCAGGTAGTTTTAATTGATTTTGATACTCGCCCCAGAGATAGAAGGATTGTAATAAAAATAATTACTTAAAATGGATTTAACAAAGAATATTGAAGATTATGATTTGATTTTTCTTGATTTAGAAACTACCGGTTTAGATGTAATTACCGGAGATTCTATGTGTGAGATAGGGATGCTTAAGGTCAGAAAAAGGGAGATTATTGATAAGTTTCATAGCCTGGTTAATCCCAGAAAAAGCATGCCCCTCCAAGCTTACGAAGTTCATAAGATATCTGATCAGGAGTTAAAAGATGCGCCTTATTTCGAAGAGATAGCCGATAAGCTCACCTTATTCTTAAATAACTCTGTAGTTTGTGCTTATAATGTTGGTTTTGATATGGGGTTTATCAACCGTCAACTACAGAGGATGGGCCGTTTGCCTTTAGAGTTACCAACCGTAGATGTTCTTTCTATGGCCAGGGATCTTCTTAAATTACTCCGGTATAATTTAGAAGCAACAGCTAAATCTTTTGATATCGATTGCAGCCAGGGGTTGCATCGGGCTTCAAACGACGCTCTGATTGCTTATAAAATTTTTTTAAAACTCATTGATATTCTTAAAGAGAAGGGGGTAGAGAAATTAGATGAAATTGTCTCTCTCTACGGCTTAAACGATGAGATTTCCAGGTCAAAAGAGGACCGAAAAATAACTCTTTTTAAAAAGGCAGTGGATGATGGGGAAATTTTAGGTATAAGGTATTTTTCTTCCGCTAACGCCATAGAAGAAGAAGAGGTATTGCCTCTTCGCGTTTTTCAGGAAGGTAGGTATTATTATCTTTTGTGCCAGAGAGGGAATGAGGGTTCCTCCCGTATAAAGCTGAATCGTATCTTTAGCGTAAAAACAGCTAAAAGTAGTTAATTTACTATGAATTCAAAGGTTATTTTGATACAATAAAAAAGTAAACCATAAGAGGGTTATCTTAATCAAGGAGAGAAGGAGGTAGTGATGGATGATATATTGGAAATTTTAGAGAGTAACGCAAGAATTTCGTTAGAAGATTTACAGAAATTAACCGGAAAAAGCAGGAAGGAAACTGAACGAGAGATAAAAAACTATGAGAAAAAAGGGATAATTGTAAAATACAAAACGGTTATAAACAAGCAAAAAATTAAGGGAGAATCCGGAGTAGTTGCTTTAATCGAGGTTAAGATAGCTCCTCAGAAAGATGCCGGATTTGATTCGGTGGCCCAGAGAATTTACCGGTTTCCGGAGGTAAAGAGTTGTTATCTTCTTTCAGGCACTTATGATTTGCTGCTAGAAGTTTGTGGGAAAGATATAAATACGGTGGCGAGATTTGTTTCTGAGAAATTAGCCCCTTTAAATTTGGTTCGAGGCACAACCACTCATTTTATGCTTAAGAAGTATAAAGAAGATGGAGTGATTTTGGTGAAAGATGAAAAGAATAAACGTTTACCAATAACTTATTAATATGATTGCAAAACAAATAAAAAAAGTACCGCCCTCAGGGATAAGGGAATTCTTTGATTTGGTTTTAGGGATGCCTGAGGTAATTTCTCTGGGAGTTGGGGAACCGGACTTTATTACCCCCTGGAGGATTAGGGAAAAAGCAATCACTGCTTTAGAAGAGGGCTTTACCTCTTATACTTCTAACCAGGGCCTTTTCCTCTTGCGTCAGAGTATTTCCTGGCTTCTTAAGAAAAAGTATTCTCTAAACTACAATCCCGAAGGAGAAGTACTTGTTACAGTTGGAGTTAGCGAAGGCCTGGATTTGGCTCTGCGGGCGATTTTAGAACCCGGCGATAAAGTTATTGTAGTAAGTCCTCATTATGTTGCTTATCCGGCTTTGGTTGAAATAGCCCACGGTAAAGTTCTATATTTGCCGACAAAAGAAAAAGAAGGGTTTAAGATTAATCTTGGGAAGCTTAAGGAGTTACTTTTACAAAATCCTAAAGCAATAATACTAAATTATCCCTGTAACCCTACGGGTATAACTTATTCCCATAAAGAGTTAAAGGATATATGGAAGATTTTAGCTAAGAAGGATATAGTTATTATTAGTGACGAGACTTATGATGAGTTGATTTACGAAAAAGAACATGTTTGTTTCTCGTCCCTGGCCAAAAAAGCTAAAGCAAAGACAGTTTTGCTTAACGGGTTTTCTAAGGGCTATGCAATGACCGGGTTTAGAGTGGGGTTTGCTTGCGGGAATGAAGAGATTATTTCGGCAATGACTAAAATACACTCATATTCGGTACTTTGCGGGCCGATTATTTCCCAAATTGCGGCTTCTGAGGCTTTACGGGCGAAGAAAGAAATTCAACAAATGCGGGAAGAGTATAAAAAAAGAAGAAGTTTTGTAGTTAAGGAGTTAAATCGTCTGGGGCTTTCTACGGTTAATCCTCAAGGAGCATTTTATTGTTTCTCTTCTTTAAAGAAATATAAAATAAGCGCTTTAGATTTTGCTAAGAAACTATTATTGCAAGAAAAAGTTGCTGTAGTGCCTGGTGAGGCATTCGGAAAAGAATATGACTTCTATATAAGGATTTCCTATGCTACTTCTTTGGACAATTTGAAAGAGGCCATAATAAAAATAGAGAAATTCTTGAGTAAATTATAATCCGTTTAAAAGGTGTCTGTCCTCTTAGCCTATTTGAGTGAAGCCTGGCTTCAATCATGAAATTTATGATAAAGTCTCGTAAAATTAAGGTGGGTAAAAAGTACGTCCAAGGGGTTTGTCTTAAACTTACCGGTAAAAGTTTAATTGTTTTTTCCGGCAAAAAAGGTTATATTATGTGCGGCTATTTGAATTTAGGAGCCGCTAACAAATTTAAGGATGTTGCCGTAAAGATTACCGGTGTATCTACCATAAATGAGGCTTTGGCTGCAAATGTTCACTCGGCAACTTCAGCGGCAAAAAGATTAGGAATCCATAAAGGTCAGGCTATAAAAGATGTCCTCAAAATTATTGCTTAAATTAATAATTATAATTTTCTTTTTTAACCTCTTAGGCTGCTCACCGGCTCCTTCGGGCCCCGGGGATAAGACTGCCGCCCTAGAGAAGCTTAAAGAAAACTATAAAGAGTTAGTTCAGTATCATAAGGAATTAATACAACTTGATCCTGATAATTTAGAATTAAGGGTAAAGTTAGCTAAAACTTATTACGATTTTAGAGATTATTCGCAGGTAAAGGAGCTTCTTGGAGGCATAGATGCCCAAGAGGCAAAGATAATTTTAGCGAAGGCCCTGGTTAAATTAAAAGAGTATGACTTTTGCCTTGAAATTTTCGAACAGTTAAAGCCTATTCCTCAGGACAATGAATACCTTTATCTTTATGGGCAGGCTTTGGAGGAAAAAAACCTATTTCCCAAGGCTCGTAAGATATATGAGAAAGTAGGCGGTTTTTTTAAAGAAAAAGCCCGAAAGAGAATAGAATTTATTAAAATCAGGGTAGAAAACGTTGTTCCTGCCGAAATAGCCGCTATCTCTAAACAAGCAAAAGATTTTCTTGGCCAGGTGGAAGATGAAGCCGCAATATACTTACTGGTTGATGAGAGCATAGAAATCACCCCCGATAACACTTCGTTATCTACCATACATATAATAGAAAAAGTTTTAAAAGAAAGAGGTAAGGCCTTAGCTGAGGTTGAGATAGGATATGACTCTACTTATGAAAGAGTAGAGCTGGAATTTGCCCGTACGATTACCAAGGAGGATAAAGTTGTTTATGCCGGAGAAGAAAATACCCGCAGCATAGGACTTTACCGGAATTTCCCTCTTTATAGTAATTCAAAGGCTTTCATTGTTTCTATGCCTTCAGTAGAGGTTGGTTCGATTATCGAATACAAGGTAAAAATTTATTCCTCAAAATTAATCAATGAGGATGATTTTAGCTATACCTATCGTCTGCGGGAAAGATACCCTGTATTTAAGGCTAACTTTGCTCTTATTACTCCTAAAAACCGAGAAGTTAATTTTAAGGTTTTTAACCAAGAGTATGCCGAAGGCACTAACCTTAAGCCCAATTTAACAGAAGAGGAGAATAAAAGAATATATACCTGGAATTTTAACCGGATAAAACCTATTATTCCCGAGTATGGTATGCCAAACACTTCTTATATTAATCCGGCGGTTTCAATCTCCAGTTTTTCTTCTTGGGATGAAATATATAAATGGTGGAAATCTCTTTATCAGGATAAGATTGAATTGAATGATGAGGTAAAAAGTTTCACAAAGAATATTATTAAAGGAGCTTCTTCTGATTATGAGAAAGCTAAAAAAATATATGAGTTTGTGGCTAAAAATATTCGTTACGTAGCCATAGAATACGGAGATAGCGGTTATGAACCGCACTATGCGAATGATATATTTATCAATAAATACGGTGACTGTAAAGATCAGGCAATCCTTTTGGTCGCAATGCTAAAATCCGTAGGTTTAAGAGGTTACCCGGTGCTTATTCCTACCCGGTCAGTTTATCCAATAGATGAGAATTTTCCCTCAAGTCGTTTTAATCATGCTATTTGTGCTTTGGGGATTGGCGACGAATTAATTTTTATGGATCCCACGGCTGAGACTACAGCTTTTGATAATGTTCCTCTTCCTGACCAGGATAGGCAAGTACTGGTATTTTTAGATGATTCCTGGCGTATAGCCAAGATAGAGGATGAGGAAAAAAACGGGCTGGTATATACTATGGATATAGTAATTAATGATGAGGAAAACGCGATGATTACCCGAAGTGTAGAAACCCACGGGTTTTATGCTTCTTCTTATCGCTGGTATTTAAAGTACACACACCCGGCTATAATAAAAGAAGGAATTCAGAAAAGGATGACTGAAATTTCATCTTTATCCCAACTTCTGGATTATGAGTTAAAAAATGTTGATGATTTTGACGCTATACCTACGCTTAGTTATAAGTTTGCGGCTGAAAAATTCCTTAATCCGGCAAGGAATTTAAGAATTGTGCCTATTTTGAATCAGGTGAGCCTTGATCACGCAATAATCGGCAAAGAAGAGAGGAAGTATCCTGTTGACTTTGAAGGAATGTATAATGTAAAGGCCCAAGTAAAGATAAGTTTGCCCGGGAATTTAAAAGTTAAATATTTACCTCGGTCTAAGGATCGGGATAATCCCTGGTTCACGTTAAAGACAACTTATGAAAAAGGTTCTAATTGCATTAACTTTAAGCAAGTATTTAGGATTAAGAAAAGATTCGTGGAAAAGGAAAAATATAAAGAGTTCAAAGGGTATTTTAAAGAGGCGCTCTATTTGTTGCGGGAAGAAATCATCTTAGAAAAAAACTAAAAGATTAAAAGTGTGAAAGCAAGGGAAGACAAAAGAAGGTATATAAGAATTTCTACTGTTTTGCCGGTAGAATTTTTCATTTTTGATGCTAAAGGAAATAAAACCACACCCTGGCTTCAAGGCTTTACCCATGATATAGGAAAAGGCGGTATCTGCCTTTTAGTTAATGATCTTTGGCGGGATTTTGGAAATCGTTTAATCAATCAAGGGGCTCAGCTTTCCTT
>JAIWAR010000034.1:0-15095 GCA_048634245.1 Methanosarcinales archaeon
TTGTTTTGGTTTTAAGGAAAGACAATTTTTCTTTAGCAAAGAAGTTTATCTCTTCCAATAGCTGTAAAGGCAAGAGGATTATCTTAGTGGAAGGAGGAGCAAAAAGAGCTGATTCGGTTTTTAAAGGTTTATCGGCCTTGAGTGAGGAAATAGATAATGTGCTTATTCATGATGGAGCCCGGCCTTTTGTAAGCAAAAAATTGATTTTTAATATATTAAGAGAGCTGAAAAAATATCCGGCAGTAACCTGCGGCTTAAAGTGTCCGGATACCTTGAAATTGGTAAAGCAAGGAGTTATCAAGAAGACTTTAGATAGAGACAGTGTGTATCTTATCCAGACACCCCAAGCTTTTAGAAAGAAGTTGATACTTAAGGCTTATAAGAGGCTTAAGGAGAGAAAACCTGTCCCGGCGGCGGCAAGGTTTACTGATGATGCTCAAATTCTAGAAGTTTTGGGTAAGCCGGTAAGAGTAGTTGCCGGAGATATCTTAAATTTTAAGGTAACTTACCCTGAGGATTTAGGTTTAGCCAGAAAATTATCGAAAACCAGGAAAGTATCATGAAAGACTATAGAATAGGTTTAGGCTTTGATGTCCATCGGATCAGCAAAAGAAAAAAGGATTTGATCCTCGGAGGGGTTAAAATACTTTCTCCTTTTGGCTTAGCAGCGGTATCTGACGGTGATGTGGTATTACACGCGGTGAGCGATGCTCTATGTGGTGCTGCCGGTTTAGGCGATATTGGTGATTATTTTCCACCTCAGGCTAAAGCCTCAAAAAGTATAAATAGCCGGAAAATCGTAGAATGTATATTAAGAAAAGTAAAAAAGAGTTTTAGAATTTCAAACATTGATATAACTATAATTACCGAAAAACCTAAATTAGCCTCTCATAAGAAGAAAATAGTAAACTCTCTAAAAAAAATTCTTTCAATCTCTGCTGTGAATTTAAAAATAAAATCTAAAGAAGGATTAGATGTTTTGGGTTCAAAGGGCGCCATGTCTTGTATCGCCGTGGCATTAATCGTTTAAATATGTTAAAAATATATAATTCTTTAACCGGGAAAAAAGAAGAATTTAAGCCGCAGGCGCCCGGTAAGGTTAAAATGTATACTTGTGGAGTTACCGTCTATGACGAGTGTCATATCGGCCATGCTAGAAGTCTTTATGTGTTTGATGTTATCAGGAGGTATTTAGGGTATAGGGGTTATAAAGTTGAGTTTGTAAGGAATATTACTGATATTGACGATAAGATTATAAATAGGGCCAGAGAACTCAATATTGGTTGGAAGGAGTTAATTGATAAACATATTAATAATTATTATAAGAATTTGGAGTCTTTAGGCATTGAAAAGGCTGATAAAGAACCCCGGGCCACCGAGAATATAAAAGAGATGGTCAGATACATTAAGGCTTTGATTGACAAAGGCTATGCTTATGTTACCAAAAGCGGGGTCTATTTTAGCGTTCGTAAATTTAAAGATTATGGCAAGCTCTCAGGCCAGAGTATTGATCAAATACAAGATGGAGTAAGGATTAAGAGTGATGAAACTAAAGCTGATCCTTTAGATTTTGCCCTTTGGAAGAAAGCTAAACAGGCAGAGCCTTCATGGCCTAGTCCCTGGGGTGCGGGAAGGCCGGGCTGGCATATTGAATGTTCAGTAATGAGCCAGAAATTCTTAAACACAAAGACTTTGGATATACATGGCGGCGGCAGGGATTTGATTTTTCCGCATCATGAAAATGAGCGCGCTCAAGCCCAGGCTTTGACCGGTAAATCTTTCGCGAATTACTGGATACACCACGGATTATTAACCATTAATAGTCAAAAGATGGCTAAATCCCAGGGTAATTTTATTACCATTGATGATGCAGTAAATAGATATTCAGCAGATATTTTAAAGATATTTTATCTTCAGGCTCACCACTCCAGTGCTATAGACTTTTCCGATGAAAGGATGGAAGAAGCAAAAAAAGCTTATGAGAGGATAAGTGTCCTAAAGGAAAAGCTTGAAGGGTTATTCCAGGGAGGCGATATAAGAGGTAAGAGTAAGTCTGGTGAGCCGATAGCTTTGTTTGAGGATGATTTCATCAAGGCTATGGATGATGACTTTAATATGCCCAGAGGCTTAGCTGTATTATTTGATCTGGCTACTGCTTGCAATAAATTGCTGGAGGAATCTGAATCAAACAAGAAGGACCTTTTTGCCGGGTATAAGGTGTTAAGCAGAATAATTGATATCTTTGGCTTGATTTTTCCGAAGAAGATATCAAAAGAGATCTCTTCTCTAGAGATAGAAGAAAAGATTAGTCAGCGCCTGCTGTGTAAAAAACAAAAAGATTTTAAAGAGGCCGATAGAATTCGTAAAGAGTTAGCTAAGAAGGGTATAATCTTAGAGGATGCTAAAGAGGGGACCACATGGAGGGTTAAACTGTGAAAAGAAAAAGTTTTTTTATCACTATTGAGGGCTCTGAGGGCAGTGGTAAAAGCAGTGTTATTAAGTTTATCGAACAGCTTCTAAAGGAAAAGGGGCTTTCTTCTAAGGTATATCGGGAGCCGGGATCGACAGAGGTTGGTGAGAAAATAAGAAAAATTCTTCTTGATAAGAAGAATAAAAAATTATCTCTTCATACAGAGCTGCTTCTTTACTTAGCAGCCAGGACTCAGCTTATCGAAGAGAAGTTAAATAAGGATTTAGGTAAATATGATTTTATTATCTGTGACCGGTTTTTCGATTCAACCCTGGCGTATCAGGGTTTTGCTTTAGGTTTAGGCAAGGTCGTTGAGAAGTCGGTCGAGATGTTTTCTCTTGGCCTAGTCCCTAATTTGACTCTGGTTCTTGATCTGCCGCCAAAAATAGGTTTAGCCAGGGTAAAAACAAAGGACAGGATTGAATCAAGGGCTTTAAGTTTTCATAACCGCTTGCGTAAAGGATATTTACAGTTAGGTAAAAAGTATCCCCGGAGAATAAAGATAATTGATGCCAGCACAAACTTAGCCCAAATCTATAAAAGAGTCGAAAAGGCTTTAAAGAAGGCGTTTTGAGAAAAAAAGTTTTAAATTACTTTCAGGTTTTAAAGAAAAGAGAGCTTTTGGGCTCGTCTTATCTTTTTATCGGCGAGGATACTTCTTTAGTCGGCGACGTGGTAAAACTAATTAGTTGCCCTGAAGAGGCATATTTTTGCAATAATTGCTGGGATTGTAAAAGAATCGAAAGCGGTAACCATCCCGATTTGTTCACTGTTGAGCCTGATGGTTTTTCGATAAAGATTGAAGCAATAAGGCAAGGAAGGCGTTTTTTCTCCTTAAAGAGTTTTCGGTTAAAAAACAAGGTTATGGTTATAAAAGAAGCCCAAAATTTAACCCCGGTTGCCGCCAATGCTTTTCTTAAAACTCTGGAGGAGCCGCCTGAGCATTCTTTTATAGCTATCGCCGCGTCTAAATTAGAGGGGTTGCTCCCGACAATAATTTCTCGTTGCCGAAAGATTTTTTTACCGCCGGTATCTAAAGAATTAGATAATTCTTTGGAAGAGTGTGCTGTCAGTTTTCTTAGGGGTGAGGATATTCGTTTTGGAGACCGAAAAAAGTTTTCAGCCTTTCTTTGGGCATTGATTATGGTTTTAAGAGAACAGTTGCTTTTAGGGGTTGATTTTAGAAATAATCAATTGTCTCAGGGCAAGAGGTGTGAGATAATTTTAGGCCTTTATAGCCAGAATCAAATACATAGCATTTTAAAGGATACTTTGAAGATTTATGGGGCATATAAGAGTGTAAATATGAATTTAGCTCTTAATTTAATCCGGTTAAAACTTAGAAGTTAAAAATTAATAAAATATGCGAGTTGCTTTAGTAAGGTTAAGACAAGCCGGCCAACTTATAGCGTACCAGGTTTCTGATACGGTAGGTGTGCATGATTATGTTGTTATTGAGGCTGATAGGGGCGTTGATTACGGTGAGGTTGTTGAGGTTAATGATGGTTATACTTACCCTGAGGCTGAGGTTAAGAAGAAAGTTATTAAAAAGATAGTACGTAAATTATCCCCGGAAGACTTAAAACAGATAAAAGTTAATGAGAAAGAAGCTAAGGATGCCATGCAGCTATGTTCCCGCAAAATCCGGGAGTATAAGCTAAAAATGAAACTGGTCGATGGCGAGTATTCATTTGATAAGAAAAAAATAGTCTTTTATTTTACCTCCGAGGGAAGAGTAGACTTTCGGGAGTTGGTTAAAGAATTAGCCAAGATATTCAAAATTCGTATAGAGATGCGGCAAATTGGAGTAAGAGATGAAGCCCGGATTTTCGGAGGAATAGGGCCTTGCGGTCAAAAGCTATGCTGTATGCGTTTTTTGAAAAGTTTTGAACCGGTAAGCATGAAAATGGCTAAGACGCAAAGATTGTCTTTGAGTTCGGGAAAGATCTCCGGAATCTGCGGAAGGCTAATGTGCTGCCTTTCTTATGAGTACAAGAACTATCGGGAATTATCCAAAGGCTTGCCTAAAGAAGGGCAGACTCTTGAGACACCTCAAGGTAAAGGTAAAGTTATCTCGGTAAATGTCTTAAAGCGGCTTGCTTATGTTGAGCTGGAAGACAATCGGATAGAGAAGATTTTTTTCAAAGATAATGGATAAATTTTACCTTACTACCCCTATTTATTATGTGAATGCCACCCCCCATATCGGTCACGCCTATACTAGCATTATCGCAGATAGCCTAGCCCGGTATAAACGGATGAAGGGCGAAGCGGTTTTTTATCTTACCGGGACCGATGAACACGGAGAGAAGATAAAACAAGCCGCAATTTCCAGTAACATCGATGTTAAAACTTTTGTTGATAAGGGGGCCGAAGTTTTTAAAGATTTATGGGCTAAGTTGAATATCTCTCATGATTTTTTCATCCGTACTACTGATGATTTTCATATTAAGGTTGTAAAAGAAGTTATAGCCGCTTTAGATAAGAATGGAGATATCTATAAAGATAAATACCAGGCTTTCTACTGTGTTCCCTGTGAATCTTTCTGGACCGCATCCCAGGTAAAAGAAGCCGGCGGATGTCCGGAATGTAAGAGGGCAGTGGAGGAAATAGAGGAGGAGAATTATTTTTTTAAGCTTTCTAAATATGAGCAATGGCTAAAAGATTATCTTAAGGCTAACCCTTACTTTATTCGGCCCCAGGTACGCTATAATGAAGTGATGGGGTTTTTGAATAATAATCCTTTAATCGATTTGTGTATTTCCCGGCCAAAAAAAAGAGTATCCTGGGGTATAGATTTTCCTCTTGATGATAATTATGTAGTCTATGTTTGGTTTGATGCCCTTATTAACTATATTAGCGCAGCCGGCTGTTTTTTTCAGAAAGATAAGTTTAAAGATCTATGGCCGGCAGATATTCATTTTATCGGTAAGGATATCTTAAGGCATCATGCAATTTTTTGGCCGATAATGTTAAAAGCTGCCGGTATGAAACCGCCAAAAATGGTCTTTGCCCATGGCTGGTGGCAAAAGGATAAGAAGAAGATATCTAAATCCCGGGGGAATATTGTTAATCCCTTTGAGCTTTTATCGGCTTTAAGTGAAGTCTTAGGCGGCAACGAAGAAGCTGCTGTAGATGCTCTGCGTTATTTTCTTCTTCGCGAAGTTCCTATAGGTTTAGATGGAAGTTTTTCCTGGCGGGCTTTAATAGGCAGAATTAATTCTGATTTAGCCAATGATTTAGGAAATCTAGTTTTTCGTACTCTGAATATGGCTGAAAAGTACCTGGAGGGAGAGGTTTTTTCTTCCTGCCAACCGCCAAAAGAGTTTAGTCTAAACCTCAAGAGCCTTAATGAAAATTACAGCACTCATATGGAAAATCAGGAAGTTTCTTTGGCGATGGAAGAGATTTTTAGTTTTATTCGGGTAATGAACAAGTATATTGAAGAGACTAAACCCTGGGCCCTTTGGAAGGAGGAAAAGATAGATGAAATAAAACAGTTTCTCTATCGGCTCTGCAGCGGCATAAGGATTGTTGCTCTTTATATTTATCCGGTTATGCCTAAGATTAGCGAGTCAATATATAGGCAGTTAGGGTTAGAGTTGGGTTCTCCGGCTTTAGGAGATAATTTTTGGAACCCGGATTTAAAGTTTACCATAAGTAAAGAATCACCTCTTTTTCCGCGTATCGATGTTAGTTGACACACATTGCCATCTTAATTCACTTTCTAAAATTGCCAGGGAAGAGGTAATCGCTTCTTCGGACAATAATTATTGTTTCATCGATTCCAGTATTGATTTAAATAGCGCGAAAGCATCAGTAGAGCTTTCGAGGCAATATGATTTTGTTTATAGCTCTTTGGGGTTTCATCCTTTTTCAGGAGAGGAATTTTCATCATCAACAATTAATGATTATACCAAGTTAATTGATGAAAATGAAAAAGTAGTAGCTATTGGGGAAATCGGCTTAGATTTTAAGGCGCCTATTTCGCCTCAAGAGCAGGAGGATATCTTATCTGTCTTTATCCGGCTGGCAAAATCTAAAGATTTACCTATCATTCTGCATAATCGATGGGAAGATGCCAAGATTTTAGATATTCTGGATAAGTTTTATTCCAGGTATGATAAGGTAATTTTTCATTGCTTTTCATATGCTAAAGATTTTTTAGAAAAGATTATTGAAAGAGGGGGGTTTGTCTCTTTTTCCCTTAATATTCTAAGGAAGAAAGATGATATTATATCTTCTTTAAAGAGCTGTCCTTTGAATAGATTGCTTCTTGAGACCGATTCTCCTTATATGAGGATAAAGGGTAATCCTTCTACGCCAATAGATATCACTAAAACTTATTTAAGAGCAGCGGAAATTAAAGCAATAAGCAGGGAAGAATTGGAAACAGCAGTTTTTTCTAATATAAGAGGGTTATTTCCTAAGATTAGCTAATATTTACTAAAGATGCGTTCAATAAAGTTTAAAAATAAACGCTTATTTTATCTTGACCAGACCAAGCTCCCCTTAAAAGAAGTCTGGAAAGAATGCAAAGGGTTAAATAGCGGCTATAAGGCCATAAAAGAACTGCAGGTGCGCGGCGCACCTTTGATCGGAGTTTTTGCAGCCTATTGTCTTTATCTGCACTTTAAAAACAAAGCTTTAGACAAGAAAAAATTTTTGGAAGAATTCAAGAGAGCCTCAAAACAGCTCAAATCCTGCCGGCCTACAGCAGTTAACCTTGCCTGGGCTTTACAGAGGTTAGAAGAGGTTGTTATTAAGAATAAAGAAAAAAGTGTAACTGAGATAAAGCGAGTTATTTTAAAAGAGACTGAACTAATCCATAAAGAGGATATCGGGCTTTGCCGAAAAATAGGGGAATGCGGAGTTAGTCTTATTAGCAAAGGAGATAGTATTTTAACTCACTGCAATGCCGGCTTATTGGCTACTTCCGGTGAAGGAACAGCTTTAGCAGTTGTTTACAAGGCTTATGAGCTCTATAAGAATATAAAAGTCTATGCTGATGAGACCAGGCCCTTGCTGCAAGGTTCACGTCTTAGTGCCTGGGAGCTTATAAAGAAAAAAGTTCCGGTTAAGGTTATCTGCGATAATACGGCAGCAACTTTAATGAAGCAGGGGAAGATTAATAAGGTTTTTGTCGGTGCCGACAGGATTGTTGCTAATGGTGATACTGCGAATAAAATCGGTACTTATAGCGTAGCGGTCTTAGCCCGATATCACAAAATTCCTTTTTATGTGGTTGCTCCTTTTAGCAGTTTTGATTTAAAATTAAAAACCGGCAGTTTCATTCCCATTGAAGAGAGAAGCAAGGATGAGGTAAGAAAAGTATTAAATAAAACCTATATTGCCCCGCCCGCAGCTGATGTTTGCAACCCTGCCTTTGATGTAACTCCCAATAAGCTAATTACCGCCATAATAAGCGATAAAGGAATAATCTACCCCCCATTCACCAAAAACATTACACATTTTCTGTCTACCCCGTAGGTGGACATTCTTTGCGGCAAGTTCGCCCTTGTCTTTACTTGACTTTTATGTCTATAGGTGGCTCTTGAATACTTGCTTTTCAGATTATATTAATATTTTTTAATCCCTAGGTTTTTTGTCTGTAGCAATTAACCAAATAGCATGAATTATTCCCGGGAAATCGCCTGCAACTGTAATGCGAGGTTAATCCAACACGTTTCAGTGCCCGACCCCTTACTAAAAAGTAAGCGTTGTACTTATAGAGAAGTACTGTTGATTATCATTTGTCGAACTTGGGTAGGCTTTTCCGGGTAAAAAATATCCATATTGAATTACACAACGCAAATCAGAAAATATTTGCCAACTAATACTAAAATCTATTTCGCTGCCAATATCATCATTATCTTCAGTCGCCTCAAGATCACTAATGCCGCCTGAAGATTTATCTTTATAGTAGCGGTAATAATCCAGTTCAAACAAAAACTTTCTAAAAAAAGATATTTTTTCTAAAGGATTGGCCCAAATGCCAATCTTATATATATGTATATTTGACAATCTTGGAGAAAGAGCGTATCCGGTAAGATTATAACCGAAATATAAAAAATTATTATCATCTCCTATGGTATTTCCATTTTCGGTATCAGTAACAACTCCTCTATCTTTATCCCCAGATGCAAAGGCATATTCAACATTAAGAAACGGATGGCTATACACATCAAAACCATAGCTAGCACCGCAATCTAATGCCCAGGCATCAATATCTTTTTTTTCTCGAGTAGCATATATTCTACTGTTACCGGTTTCGCGAATAAGCTCTATCCAATAACTCAGCTGAGACGAAATATTACCATGAGACCCAACTCCGAAATATTGTGAATTATATGTATAATCATGCAACGAATCCTGAGGTTTAGGATTACTATGATCTCTTTGAACAACAAAATAAGTATACATATCATGATTAGGAATTCCTTGATAACGAAATTCAGTTCCATAAAAGAATCTATCACTCGTCTTTGTATATCCGGGAACACTGGTATCAATATTATCCTGGTGAGGCAGGGTATGTGAAACAAAACCTTTTATGCCCCATGTATGATATAAAACATGCAGCTCTGCTCCATCATGCACATCTGAATAAGCAATCCCCCTGCCAACACTAAAATACCGTCTACCAGCTTTAAGCCAATACGGCCTAAAATCTAAGGTCATAAGAGCATAGTCAACATGCGGGCCGTCATTGTCGGCTCCGCCGGCAGTAGAGTCTGGCTGTCTGTCAATATAATATAAATCTTTTAGCCTTAAATAGAAGGAGTGTTCTTTTTGATTAGAACCATCACTTTTCATCGCTAATACTGCTCGTAGCCAAAGCCTCAAATCAAGAGATGAATCATAATCATAGGCATCAGTTGCAGATGAATCGTTATCTTCTTGGTCGTAATCATCATAGCGAAAGTCAAGCCAACCACCGTAATTAAATACAAATCTGTTGTCCACGGCTAAATCCGATGATTCTACGCTACCTAATGACTCTCGTTTTTCTTGCTCTACCCTACGCTCCTGCTGTGAAGCTTGAGCTGCTTCCTGACAAAAACCAAAGAACAAAAATACACCCATAACTAAAATAATTAGTTTGCGCTTCAATTAATCACTCACTCCGTGAATACTGTCATAATTATTAATATTTTTTTTGTTTTCAGTCTGAGCTATAAAATTAGCGGCCCGAGTAAGAATAATGATAAGTTCCTTGCCGCTTACATAATCACTTACATTACCATCGCTGATAATACCTTGGAAATCAAGCTCTTTAATCGCTCGCCTTTCATTCAGGCCAATTATTCTTGCCAATATCCCGCCTCTTAAATCTAAAGCTCTACAAAATAAATAAGCAGTGAGGCCTTTCCGCAAAGGCTTATCAAGTTTAAAATTAATAGACAAACCTTCATCAATAATCTTATTTATTTTTAAAAATTCAATCTGTGAATCAAGATCAGTATATTTACTCTCTACGCCTAAAATAATTGCAATAACTTTATAAAGATCGTAACGATATGCGGGGTTTTTTAAAAAAAGTTCATTAATATATGGGGATGAATGATTTTTATTCACCACCTCATTGGCTGGCTCTAAGCTGCCGGCAGCAACTTCGGTTGGCTGCAAGCTCCGTCTTTTTTCTTCTTCAATTCGACGGTCAGTTTTCGCGTTTTGGCTAAATGCCGAAAAAACGACAAAAAATCCTAAAAAAGCTAATAATACTAAGCGCATTAAGCAATATTAACTAATTTCAGAAAATAAGTCAAGAAAAAGGATAAAAACTCTTTTACTGGCGATACCTTGAATATCGCTCTCATATATGTTATATTTAAAGTAGAAAGCGATAGTGTTTTTGATAATAGCAAACTCTTCGTAAGGAGGGGACGCAAAGCCGTGCGTACCGAAATAATGTCGGTATTGGCAGGTTGCCAAAAACAACCAATAGTAACCCGCTCCTTATATAGAGCGGGTTTTTTTAGGGTGGGGTTAAGAATGAAATTATTTAAAACAATATGCAAAATATTTGCAGTAATAATGATTTGCTCTCTTTTTACTACTACAGTTTATGCTGCAAAAGAACAAGATAAAGCTAAGGCACCTAAGGTAAAGAATGAATTGAAAAAAGATAATAGCAATGCTAACAATAACAAGCAAAAATCTCTTCCGTCAATAGAAAAAAATATCATTAAAAAGGATATCAACCAGGGTCTAAAAATGCTTCACAAACCATCAGTGCAAAAACAAAAAGAACATTCTCAAAACGTTAATTCTCAAAAAAATAAAAACATATTGAATAATCTTGATAAAGCTCTCAACAAATTAAACAAGGCAAGATACAACTACAATCCTAATGATACACGAAGACAAGGAAATATGGGAAGAGTTAATATGCTTGACCCTTATGGCCATGATAAAGATTCTGATCGGATGGAACTCTATGGAAACCGCGGAAGAGTACTTAAAGAGCCTATCCCGGAACCTGAACCAGTTCCTGAACCCGAACCAATTCCTGAACCTGAGCCAGTGCCCGAACCTGACCCTTTACCAGAACCACCATTGGAACCACCATTTTAAATATTTTTTTTAAAGGCTAGGTTTAAATCAAAGGCGATATTATATTAGCAAGGCCTATTTGACAACAGATTTCGTAGTTTTAAAAAAGAATCTTTAGGCCGCAAGAAACTCCGAAGTAACTGGTTTTAGATTTATATTCCTGAGCGTCACCCTCGAGGATCATACGGGTTACATACTCGGGTACGAAGTGCCCTTTTACTGAAAACAAACTGCTATTATTAAGCTTATAATCAAGAAGGAAATCAAAAAAGTAATACGATTCAAATTGATAAAATCTATTTCCCATATCCTTCAAAGTAAAGGAGTGCAAAGAACTTGCTGAATGATAACCTCCTCCCAAACCAACATTTATTGTATCCTTTAATCCATAAGTAAAAATACTACTTAGCTGATAATAATTCTGTGGCGCTATATTAGCGGCATATGTACTTGTGTTGCCGGCAGAAAAAGTTGCGAATTCAGAACCAGTTACAAAATAATCTAATGGATACATAAAAATATTATATGGATCAATTATGTTTTGCGTTCCATTGCTGGAATTTTTTTGCAAATGAGTTATGTCATTTTGATATTTAAATCTAATTAAATATTGATTCTTTAGTAGCAATGTTTTTAAGCAAGAAGAAAAATTGTTTTGCTCTGTTAATTTACCCTTATTATCAAAATAAATTAACTCTAAAGACGGCTTAATATTATAGTAGCCTAACTTCTTACGCTCAAAAGAACTTATCGTATCATCAGTATTTTTTTGCCAATAGTCAAGCTCTTGTTTTTTAAAATTAAAATCAGAACAATAAATTATGCGAAATCGATTTGTAAGTTGATGTTTAAACCGCAAAGGTATCGACAAAGAATGCTTTATTTTATAGTTACCATCAACGAATAAAGAAGTGTTATCTGAATTGAACTGTCTATACCTATATTCATATTTTAAAGGAGTTGTGTATGCTATCCCGCTCTCTAGCTCAAGATTATCGCTTAATCCATAACGATATATTATTTTGGGAGTATAGTGTGGCTGTAGGGTGTGGTAAAAGTTGATATTCTCATTTACTAAATGATAAATAGTATGCCTTGTTAAATCTCCTTGTCTGTATTCTAATCCGGCTTCAAAGCTATGTTGATTATTTGACAACAAAAAAGATGTCAGCCTTGAAAAATCTACCACACCGCTTTGACTGTCTGGCTCAGTTATATATCTAAAGCCTCCCTTAATCTCTTCGTAATGAGCTTTTATATAGCTAAAATATCCCAAATCAAAGGATAAATTTTCCCACATCCAATTACTTTTTTGTCGCTTACTTAATATATCTAGATAAAGCTCGAATATATCCTTTCGCATTTTAGTCTTGATATATACATCGCTGAAATAATCAATATTATACCTTTGAATTTCCGACAAATTACCTGCCGCTGAATAAGTTAATCTTTTATATTTTGAAGGATATAACTCTCTAAAGCCAATAGTTATATCAGTAGAAAAAACTAAAAATCTTAACGAATTATCGATAGAATAAAAATAAGGGTTTGCATTAAACTTATCATAAGAAACATCGCCATGAGTCCCTTCTTCTCTTAGTCCAAAGTATTCAAGATCACTACTGTAAAGAAGGGCATCCCCTGACAACAAGGGGCCATAGATTTCATCTAAACTTGAAGAAAAAACAGGAAGGTAAAAGAATACATTTAATACAAACAGTAAAAAAAATAAAAAACGTAACTTTACTTGCATAATATTATTTCTCATATAGTAGCAAGTTTATTTTACCAAATTTACTAAGACATTAGAAGCAAATTACCTAACATTTGAAATAACCGGCTTTTGGAGCGGCTTTAACCGCGGAAAAAGTCCGGTTGATTGAGTTGTTACAGGTTTAATTAAATATATCTTTATCCAATACTTTTACATTCGATTGAAATGATTTTGCAACCAATGGATTAACGGCTACAGATGGCAATCCCATTTTATTAATAACTTGTTTGCAGAGCGACATTGGATCAAGAGTTTTAACCTCATCTATTTCAGAAATTGTTTTGTGAATTATCTTGAAATAATTTATACTCTGATTCATTTTTGCCATTATGCCACTATCTATTGCCGGTTCATCCCATGATGAAAGTAAAAAACGAACACCCACAATTTGCTGGAGTCTTTTAATTGAAGCAACTGCAGTTACAACATTCTCATAAATAGGCAAACTACCAGGCAATAACAAACAATCGCCGCATATCAAAACGCCTTCATTTTCAAAAAGCAACGATATAGAACCCGCTGAGTGCCCAGGCGTATGAATAACTTTTATTGAAAGACCTTCTTCTAGTTCAACCAAGTCATTGTCTTTAATTAATTTGTCAATTTTAACCGATTCGCTGACAAAGGATTTAAATCCCGGGACAGGCCGATCCGAGAATTGTTTTTCAATATTTTCTATCCATTCTTTTTCACCTTCATGCGCTAAAACTTCACAATTAGATTTCTCTTTAATATTTCTTGCCGAGCCAATATGGTCAGGATGGGAATGTGTCAATATTAAGGTTTTTATATCACTAATCGAATACCCATTTTGTCTAATATAATCTAGAATTGTATTTCCTGAATCTGCAACACCACTGTCAATGAGATATATATTTCTTTCTCCAAATATAACAAAGGAATATACAAACCGTTCCAGTTTCAATTCCTGATTTACCGGAATAAAAAATGTATGCTTCAACGCGTGTACTTTTTCGGTAATTTTCATGAGCAACCTTCTACTGTTATAGCTTTTGATATTGTTGATTTTTCCCTTAAGGGGGCTATTTCAAGATATTCTGGCGATTGAAAACATTTCTGCATTTGATCTTTATTATGAAATTCAACGATTATTATTCTTTCCGGATTCCAATTATTTGATATTGGCGTTATCTCGCCACCTCTAACAAGGTATTTCCCACCATATTGGGTAATAATGTCATAAACTTTGTGGACATATTCCGAATATAATTCTTGATCCTTGATTTCTATCTCTATTATCATATAAAGCGTCATGTAATTCTCCTATTATTGATTTTTATTGTATAATACAAAAATCAGCGGCTTTTGAAGCAGCGAAGCTGCGGAAAAAATCCGCTGGATTGCCTGGTTATCTGGTTTTCATTGATTTAATTTTATACCAAATAATATGTATGTAAATATATAAATTATCCTGTAGGGTTCAGGCTTGCCTGAACCTCTAGATTGAGTGAAGCCAGGCCTCACTCAATCTATTTTTGTCTATCTCGTAGGTGGACATTTTTGGGGAATATTTGCAAGTTTTTTGCTTCTGAAGGGGCTTGCTTGCTTTTGGGGGTAAGGGTTGGTTTCTCATATATGTTCTTGAATTTAGGGGTAATTAATCTATAATGTCAATAATTATGGATGAAGTGCAGTGGGTAGATTATTTAAGTAAAAAGGTTAAGCCGGCGAGGGGTTTAGTTGTTGGCATTGGTGATGATTGTGCTGTGGTTGAGGTTGGTCGAGAAAAGCTGTTTTTAAAAAGCGATTTATTTATTGAAGGGGTTCATTTCAAATTAAAAAATATAAGCTTTGAAGATATCGGCAAAAGAGCCGTAGCAAGGGTTTTGTCTGATTTTGCGGCCTGTGGGGGAATTCCTAAATTTATCGGGGCTTCCTTAGGGTTTCCGGAGCATGTAAAACAAAAAGATTTAAAAGATATTTTAGGAGGGATTTTAACTTTTGGCAAAAAGTATAACTTTTCATTAGTAGGCGGGGATACCTCAAAATCAAAAAAATTATTTTTAGATGTTTGGGGGATAGGCAGCTGCAAAAAACCTATTCTCAGATCCGGGGCTAAAATAGGGGATTATATTTTTATAACCGGAAAATTAGGCAAGAGGCCATTTAACAAACCTTTTGAGCCGAGGATTAAGCAATCGCAATATTTAGTTAAGAATTTTAAGCTAAATTCGATGATTGATATCAGTGACGGCTTTATTATTGATTTATACCGGATATTAAAGTTAAGCAAAAAAGGGGCGGTTATTGATAAAGAAAGCATTCCACTTACTA
>JAIWAR010000035.1:0-15004 GCA_048634245.1 Methanosarcinales archaeon
CCGCTGAACAGCGTTCTCCTGATAGACGTTGACGGCATTCCGAGAGCTGCCTACAGCAAGACCAAGCTTGTTCCGTTCGGTGAGGTCATACCGTTCGAGACCGTCATTCCGCTTCTCCAGGAGGTGAACTTCGGCGAGGCGGATTTCTGGCCCGGCAGGGAACACGTAGTATTCGAGCACCCCAAGGGTGCCTTCTCGGCGCTCATCTGCTACGAGTCCACCTTCCCGCGCCTGGCGCGTCAGTTCGTTGCCTGCGGCGCAGAGCTGCTGGTCAACGTCACCAATGACGTCTGGTACGGGCGCACGTCGATGCCGTACCAGCACGCATCGATGGCCGTCATGCGAGCCGTTGAGAACAGACGCAGTCTGGCACGAAGCGCGAACAGCGGAGTGTCGATGATGGTCGATCCATACGGGCGCGTCCTGTCGCGGCTGGCCATATTTGAGGAGGGGTTTCTGACGGAGGACCTTCCTGTGGTGAGCAGCAGAACGTTCTACTCGATGTACGGGGACGTGTTTCCCTGGGGTGTGACAGCCGCGGGCGGGCTGATGTTGGTGGCAGGCCTGTCGGGACCGATGGGCGGCCGCGCCCGGCCACGCGAGCGTAGAAGCTGAGCAGGCCCTCATTATGGGGCTGGAACTGCACTTTGGCACGCAATTGAGCATTGACACGCGTGTCGGCCACAACGAGACTTTGGCGATTCGAGGTGAGGCGTAGTGTGGGGAAGCAGCTTAGCTCCCGTAGCGTCGGCAATCGCTTGTGCCTACTGGGTTTGGAGGCCCGCTGGCGCTCCGTGCGTGGCATGGAACTTGCATTTCACCGGGTCGAGCTTCCCCGAGTGGGAGGCTTGCGGCAACTGCCTTGAGGGGCTTGGGAGGTCAGAATGTCTACATACTGGGGACTTCTGAAGACGCGTGCCGGGGAAGTGACGAGGCGGCGTGTTCTCTCCGTGGGTCCGTACGCACTATCGGTGCGCGGCTCTGCGCTGGTCGGGGTGATGGGCATCATCACGGCGGTGCTGCTTGTGGGAGTGGCCATATTCATCCTCGGGCATTCCGAGGGCGACGTGGTCGAGTACGCGGTCGATGACAGCAGGGCGTTCTATATCGCAGAGGGCGGGCTCGAGCGGATGAAGGGCTACCTCGCGGAGTTGGAGCTTGCTGATCCCAGCGCGAATCCCGTGGACAAGGAATTCGCGGGAGAGAGCCTGGGTGGCGGTCATTACGACGTCAAGGTGGTGAGTGACATCAGTGGTGGCAGCTGGCTGGATGCCTACACGATTGTGTCGACCGGCTACAAGGACGGCGCGGTGCGCCAGGTGAAGGCCTCGGTCGTGGCCGAGACATTCGCGATGTACTCGTGGTTCATCGGCAGCGTTGGCGGCGGCTTTTCGTGGTTCAGGACCGGAGAGGAATTCGAGGGGCCGGTGCACGTCAACGGGACGCTGGGGATAGATGGGGACCCCGTGTTCCATGGTCCGGTCAGAGCCGGCGGGGACATCACCCTGAAGATGGGAAGCAACCCCACGTTCGACGAGGGCTACGAGCTCTTCGTCGAACAGATTCCGTTGCCGTCACGGTTGGATGTGCTGGCGACGGTCAGAGTCGAGGCGATAAACGGCGGTTACTTCGAGCCCAAGCTGGGTCCCAACAAGGCCTATTGGGAGGTGGACCTCCTGGGTGACCTCCCGGGTGAGACCTTCAACTGTACACCATATGACAAGGACGGGAACCAGATTCCTGGACTCGGGGGCATCGTTGACCTCTCCACGATCAACGGAGCCGTCTGGTTCGACGACGACATAAGGATCCAGGGGACGCTCGATGGCCAGGTGACGATCGGCGTCGACGGGAACATAGAGATCTGGGGCGACATACTCTACGCGGATTTGAGTCCGGGGGGCGGGCCCAGCGAGAACTGCGACGACGTTCTGGGTATGATTGCGGCCGGCATTGCTGATGGCGACGTCATCATCGTGAACACAGCAGACAATCGGCCCAACTGCGAGGTGCACGGCGTGATGATGGCGCTCGCAAACACGATACGGGCGGAGGACTACCAGCAGCAGCTGAGTCCGCGGCGCGAGGACTTCATCATCTACGGCGGCTTGATAGCACAGAAGGCCATACATCTGGCGCAATACACGGACGGGGTAATCACGTCCGGTTACAACAGGGTCTACTACTTCGACTCGCGGATGATCACTATGCCGCCGCCGTTCTTCCCGTTCGCGAGCGATTTTTCGATGCTGTCGTGGGAAGAGGTCGTGCCGCCGGTGGTGTCGTAGGACACTACCGCGGCTGTTCCTCCCATCGACAGGTAAGTACCTGATTCTCAGATGGGAGGAAGTTGTTCCTCCGGAGGTGTAGGAAAGTGCTGGACATCGCAGCGCGGCGACGCCGCAACTACAGAGAGTGCAGAGGATCTCGCGTGCTCAATCGGGACGAGCCACCACGGAACGATCGTGGCTCCGCCCTGGTCGGTGTGATGGGGATCACCACGGCGGTGCTTCTGGTCGGCGTGGCCATCTTCATACTGGGCAACGCAGAGGCTGACATCGTCGATTACGCGGTCGACGATGCGCGCGCGTTCTACATTGCTGAGGGTGGGCTGGAACGGACGCGCGGGTGGTTGGGAGAGCTTGCGAAGGCCAGTCCAGGGGCGAACCCGGTCGGTAGAGCCTTCGCGCACCAGAGGCTCGGTGGGGGAACATACACCGCGACGGTGGTGAATGACGCGAGCGGAGGCAGCTGGATCGGTGCCTACGAAGTTGTATCGACCGGAGAGGTCGATGGCGTCGTGCGGCAGGTGAAGTCGACTATGGTGGCCGAGACGTTCGCGAGATACCAGTGGTTCATCGAGAGCGGCGGTGGAGGCTACTCGTGGTTCCGCACCGGTGAGCGGTTCGAGGGCCCCGTGCACGTCAACGGCGGCATCATGATCGACGCTAAAATTATTGGCAAAAGAGGAACTTCGAGATGTATTTTTTGTCACTCCCTCTACAGTTTTTTGTGAGAAAAAAATAGTGAATCGTTTTGGAGAGAGTAAGCGAATCGACCGGTTAATAGTAAAGAAGAAAGAGATTTGGGTGGTTGATTATAAGAGCTCTAAGGGAAACGCCTTCGAAGAAAAAAAACAGGTTACCGAATATATGCAGGCCATTAAAGATATTTATCCCAAACAAAAGGTTAGAGGATTCTTAATATATCTGGATGAGGCGATAAAAGAAGAAGTGGCTGGTTGAGACATGGAAAGAATAATTACTTATAGCTTTGGCGAAGATTTTATTGCCAGGCTCGCCGCCTTTATTAATGATAATTTTTTAAAGGCTAACAATGATTTAAGCCGCATTGCTTGTGTCTTTGGCGGCCGTCGTCCGGCTCTTTTTTTACAACGGGAGCTTTCTAAAAAAGTAAATAGAGCTTATATTCCTCCAACCTTATTCAGTATGGATGAATTTATTGACTATTTGATTCAACCTTTACACCGGCAGAAGATCAATGATCTAGATGCTTGTTTTCTTATCTATACTTTAGCTAAAAAGCATATTCCCGCGCTTATTGTAGGTAGGGAATCTTTTAATTCCTTTCTTCCCTGGGCCCGGGAGATTGTTTCTTTTATTGACCAGCTTGATTTAGAGGATATTAAGAATCAATCTTTGCTTTCTGTTGAAAGATGCGCGGATATTGGCTATGAGATTCCTCAAAGTATTAACCATCTGCTCGCGGAGATAACCTTCCTGCGAGATGCATACCATAGAGCTTTGGATAAAAGAAATATTTTTTCCCGGGGTTTAAGGTATTTGCAAGCCGCCAGCTCTGTTGAGGAAGGGAGGTGTGAAGAATTCGAGAAGGTACTCTTTTGTAATTTTTTCTATCTTCATGCAACCGAACAGAAGATTGTTGAGAATATTTACCGCAAGGGCAGAGGAATCTGTATCTTTCAAGGCTCTCAAGATAGGTGGTCTGTATTGAAAACTAATGCCGAAAAACTAACTGTTTCTATTAAGTCTAAAGAAAAAACTACCTTGCCTGACTTTTCTCTTTACCAGGGTTTTGACATGCATTCACAGGTTGGCATGGTTCGGGAGATTCTTAGCGGGATCAAGAATAAAAATAATACTCTAATTGTTTTGCCGCAACCCCAGGTTCTTATGCCTCTTCTTACTGAAGTCTCATCGCTTCTGGGTGAACTTAATATATCTTTAGGATATCCTCTAAAACAAAGCTCTCTTTATGTTCTGTTTATTTTGGTATTAAAGGCACAGGAGAGTAAAAAAGCCCAAGCTTACTATGCAAGGGATTATTTAAATCTTTTACGTCATCCTTTAGTTAAAAATCTGGGTTTGAGAGGTAATTCGGCGATTACCCGGGTAATAGTTCATAAGATAGAGGAGTTTTTTGGGGGGGTAGAGGAAACTTCTATTGGTGGAAATCTTTTTTTAAGCCTTAGGGAGATAGAAGCAGAGGAGAAGATTTATTTACGAAGCCGGGAGGTTCTCCAAAATATGGGTATTTCAATAAGCCATAAGGATTGTAAGGCGCTTTTGGCCGAATTACATAGGATATTTTTTAAGGATTGGGAAGGGGTAACTGATTTTGATCGATTTAGCAATACATTTTTGGAATTACTTAGAATTTTGGTTGAGAAGAGCAAATTGAGGCGTTTTCCTTTTAACCTTAAGGTAGTTGAAAAACTATATAAAGTGGGCCAGGAATTGGGGAGTTTATTTTTTAGTAAAGAAAAGTTTGAATCCGGCGAAATCTGGGATATTTTTCAGCAGAAGCTTCAGTCAGAGTTGATTTCTTTTACCGGTTCGCCTTTAAGGGGGGCTCAGATTCTAGGATTTTTGGAAACCCGTTCGCTTAGTTTTGAAAATGTAATTATAATCGATTTAAATGAGTCTGTATTACCCAAACTTAAGGTCTATGAACCTTTGATTCCTCGTGAAGTTATGTTAAATTTAGGCTTAAGGCGCCTGGAGAAGGAAGAAGAAATACAGCGTTATCATTTTATGCGTTTGATTTCAAGTGCTAAAAAGGTTCATTTGATATACGAAGAAAATCAGAAAAAAGGAAAAAGTAGATTTGTTGAAGAATTGCTCTGGATGAAGCAGAGCCAGGCTAAGAAATTGGAGGTTGTCTCTATACCCAAAGCCCGGTTTTCAGTTGAGGTAGCTCCGTCAAATCCGGAGGTTAAAAAGACTGAAGATATGGCGCGGTTTTTAAGAGAGGCAACTTACTCGGCCAGTCGCCTGAACACTTACCTTAATTGCCCCTTACGATTTTACTATCAGTATGTATTAGGATTAAGAGAAAGAGAGGATTTGTTCCTGGCTCCTCAGGCTTCGCATATAGGGACTTTTATCCATGAGCTGTTAGCCGATACTTTTAAGATTTTTATCGGCAGGAAGCCGGTAATCGATGCAAGTTTTAAAGAAATTTTTTCTATGAAATTGGAAGATAATTTCCAGAAGCTGGCCCGGCGCATGAAATCCGACTCTTTCCTTTTAAAAAAAATCATAATTAACCGGATGAATAAATTTCTCGATAACGAGGCCAACCGTAATATAGCTAAAATTATTTCTTTAGAGAGTGAGTGTAGAGGCTCTTGGAAACTGGACGGTAAAGTTATCCATTTTAAATATACTGTGGATAGAATTGATGAAATGGAAGATAAAAGCATTATAGTTATTGATTATAAGACCGGCGGCGCCAATATTGTACCTAAAGGATTTTCGGCACTTTCAACCATGAGGATGGATCGGGAATCAATAAAAAAGAATATCAGATCCTTCCAGTTGCCTCTTTATCACTACTTTATTGCCAAGGAGTATCCTGATGCTTTGGTTAACGCTGAAATTTATAATTTGCGTACTTGTGAACGGAAATCTTTTATTTCTAAAGAAGACTTAGCACAGGTGGGGGGGATAAAAGAATTGTCTCTTAAGGCTTTGGAGGCAATATTCAGGGAATTATTTGATCCAAATATACCTTTTGTTCCGGATAAAAACAAGGGGATGTGTCAATTTTGCCCTTTTAGTTCACTGTGCGGGTAGAAGAAGTGTTTTTCCGGTGAGATTAAAAAGATAAAAAAAAGAGGAGGGAACGGCATTTCCTCCTCTTTCTATTTTTAATTGGAATTTTTTAATATCTTTTATCGCTAAAGTTATCTCTATCGGTTCGGGGACGCATTTTTTGAGCTTTACTTACCCGCAACGCCCTGCCGTTTAACTCCTGTTCGTTTAACGCATCTATAGCTTGTTGGGTTTGCTCTTCAGTTTCAAATTCTGCGAATCCAAAACCTTTGGACCTGCCGGAAAATTTGTCCATAATTATTTTTATTTCTTTGGCGTTTATACCCTTTTCTTCAATAAACTTTTTTAAATCGTCTTCGGTAACGCCAAATTCTAAATTACCAATGTAAACTTTTTTTTCTTCTTCCATCACATTTTCTCCTTTTCGAATGCATTAAAATACTTAAAAGCCCCTTAACTCTTTTTTTTCTTGAGTCTCCTTTTTTGAGCCGGTTTCGTATAGTATTGCCGTTCCCGAAACTTTCTCACAATTCCTTCTTTTTTACATTGAACCTTAAAACCTCTTAAGGCTCTTTCAAAATCTCCGTTTGTATCGATTCTAACTTCGGCCATGTTTCCTCCTTGGCATTTTTTCTACTATACCATATTTTTCCATTTTTCCAAGGAATTTTTAGTAAATTTTTTAGCAGGAACTCAATATTCCATTTTCGAGGCTAGGGTATATCCGGATCAAAAGCGGGCGGGGAGCATTCTTGGCCGATTTTCTGCTAACCTTATTTTTAGAGAAATCTCGCTTTTTTGAAGTTTTAAAAATTTTTTACTTTTTTCTTGACAAAAATCGTTTCTATAGTATCATCATCTGGTCTACTTTTTCTTGATTTTTAAAGGAAAATTGCCCACGTAGCTCAGTCGGTAGAGCACTTCGTTGGTAACGAAGTGGTCACCGGTTCAACTCCGGTCGTGGGCTAAAATAGGGGAAATTGAATTAAAAACCATAAAAGTGGGAAGGGAGGCGTGTAAGCCATTTTCTACTTTACTTAGCGTAAGTCTTTATGAGAGAGTTAATTGCATTAGCGTGCACAATTTGCAAAAGGAAGAATTACTATACCACTAAGAACAAAAGAAAGCATCCTGAAAAGGTCTTGCTGAAGAAGTTCTGTCCTTTGGAACGAAAATACATTGAGCACAAGGAAGTAAAACCGTAAATAGTCGCTAGTATTTAGTCGTTAGTAAATGGCTATTAGCAAAAAAAATTAATATTAGTACCTATAAAAATAAATATTAATAACTAAATACTATTCACTAATGACTAACGACTATCAAGGCGAGTGGCTCAATTGGCAGAGCACCGGTCTCCAAAACCGGGGGTTGCAGGTTCAATTCCTGCCTCGCCTGCTTAAAGAGCGCGGCATGAGTAGATAGAAAAATGATTAAAAAAATAAAGAGGCTTCCGGGATTTTTAAAAGAGGTAAAAGAAGAATTAAAAAAGGTAAGCTGGTCTTCGCGGCGTGAGTTAATAGCTGCAGCAAGAATTGTAATTATTGTCGCCGCTCTTTTAACCACCTACATTGCTTTTGTGGATTTAGGGTTGTCAAGATTAGTCCAGATTCTGTTGCGGTGATTATCCGGTAAAAACTATTGTGAGTAAATTATGAAAAAGTGGTATATCTTACACACTTTAAGCGGCGCTGAAGATAAAGCTAAAGTAAATCTGGAGACAAGATTAAGTTCCAGTGATTACCAAGAGCTGATTAATGAAATTGTTATTCCTAAAGAGCAGATTACTGAAGTAAAGCTGGGTAAGAAGAAAGTCCTTGAGAGAAAATTTTTCCCGGGATATATTCTTATACGCATGGAAATGAATGATGATTCATGGCTTTTTGTGCGCAGCACTCCGGGAATTACCGCGTTTATCGGCCCGCGAAGAAAGCCCTCTCCCATATCTCAAGAAGAGGTAGATCGAATTTTGGTAAAGGCTGAAGAAAGTAAAGCTAAGCCGGCGCCAAAGGTAAGCTTTGAGGTTGGTGAGAATATTCGCGTGATTGAAGGGCCTTTTATTAATTTTAATGGTGTGGTTGAGGTTATTTACCCTGACAAAGGTAAGTTAAAAGTGAATGTTTCAATCTTTGGAAGAACTACTCCTGTAGAACTTGAAATCTGGCAAGTAGAAAAAATATAGGAAATTATGGCTAAGAAGAGAAAGAAAAAACCAGTAACTCAGATAAAGTTACAAATTCCCGCAGGCAGCGCTAATCCGGCGCCTCCGGTTGGGCCGGCCTTGGGCCAGCAGGGAGTGAATATTATGCAATTCTGTAAAGCTTTCAACGAGAGCACAAAGCAGAAAGAAGGAATAATCCTCCCGGTTATAATCAGCGTTTATGAAGATAAGTCTTTTGATTTTATTGTTAAGAGCCCCCCGGTTTCTTTTCTCCTAAAGCGTGCGGCTAATCTCGCTAAAGCCAGTTCGCTTCCCGGAAAAGATATTATTGGCCAGGTGACTAAATCTGCGGTTTATGATATTGCGAAGCAAAAAATGCAGGATTTAAATACCAGAGATTTAGAAGCTGCGGCAAAGATAGTTGAGGGCACAGCTAGAAGCTGCGGAATAAAGGTAATCCAAGAGTAAAAGAGAGAGTGTTGTATGAGCCAGAGTAAAAGATATAGAGAAGCCAAAAAGTTGATAGAGGAAGACAAAATTTATCCTTTAGATGAAGCTATCAAGCTTTTAAAGTCAATGCCTTTGGTTAAATTTGATCAGTCAATAGAGATTAGCGGAAAATTAGGGGTAGATCCTAAGCAATCCGATCAAATAGTCAGGGGTTCTGTTATACTTCCTCATGGAACCGGTAGACAGGTAAAAGTTTTAGTTTTTTGTGAGCCGGAGAAAGAAAAAGAAGCTAAGGAAGCAGGCGCTGACCATATTGGTTCCGATGAAACCATTGATAAGATCTTGAAAGAGGGTTGGGTTGATTTTGATTGTTGTATATCTACGCCTTCGATGATGCGTTTAGTAAGTAAATTAGGAAGATTTTTAGGCCCCCGCGGCCTTATGCCGTCTCCTAAGGCTGGTACGGTAACCGAAAACGTATCTCAGGCAATAGAGGAAGTCAAAAAGGGAAAAATTGATTTCCGTATGGATAAGTTAGGATGTATTCATGTTGGAGTGGGAAAATTATCATTTAGCCCCCAGGCGCTCTTGGAGAATGTGAGGGTTTTTGTTAACGCTCTTATCGCCGCAAGGCCTTCGGGAGCCAAAGATGATTTTATAAAAAATCTTTATCTGTGCGC
This sequence comes from Methanosarcinales archaeon, assembly GCA_048634245.1. Lineage (GTDB taxonomy): Bacteria > Omnitrophota > Gorgyraeia > Duberdicusellales > 4484-171 > Susulua. The sequence continues at coordinate 9,327 of JAIWAR010000035.1, forward strand.
AACAATGGGGCCGGCTATTGCCTTTACCTTATAATAATAAACTATGGCGGAAGAAGCAAAAAAAATAGGCTTATTAACCCGGGAAAAAATCGTTGAGGAATTAAAGCAAGGACTTAAAACCATTGAAGGGTGTTTTTTTGTCAATTTTAATAAAGTAGGCGCTTTTCCGTTCAACGAGCTGCGCAATAATCTTCGGGAATCGGGCGCCAGAATTTTTGTAGCCAAGAATTCTTTATTTGAAAGAGCGCTGAAAGAGTTGGGATGGAGTGATATTGGCAGTCTTTTAGACGCAGAGACCGGCGTGGTGGTTGTAAATGACGAGGATATGGTTAGAGCTTGTAAGATTCTTGTTGATTTTACCAAAGATAGCGAGACTCTGCAATTAAAAGGCGGAGTTATTAAAGATAAAAGGGTTAGCCCGGAGGAGCTAAAAGCAATAGCGAAGCTTCCTTCCAGAGAGGCGCTTATAGGCCAGGTAGTATTTTGCTTTGCCTCACCCTTAAGTGGTTTTCTTAATACTTTGAATCAAGTGATTCTAAAATTTGTCTGGGTTGTTGAGGAAATAAAAAAAGTTAAAGAGCAAAAAGAAAGATAAGGAGGTCGTTATGGCTAAAGTGGAGGATATTATAAAGGCAGTTGAAGAGATGACTGTTTTGGAACTTTCAGAGTTGGTAAAAGCTTGTGAAGAGAAATTTGGTGTAACCGCTGCTGCTCCCGCAGTTGCCGTGGCTGCTGCCGGTGGTGGAGCTGGCGAAGAAGAAGAAGAAAAGACTTCTTTTACCGTAGTGTTAACCGGTGTTGGTTCAAACAAGATAGCGGTCATTAAGGAAGTAAGAGCGATTACCGAGTTAGGTTTAAGAGAAGCAAAAGAGTTAGTTGATTCTGCTCCTAAGAGCATCAAAGAGAATATTACCAAAGAAGACGCCGAAGAGATTAAGAAAAAGATAGAAGCTACCGGAGCTACTGTAGAGTTAAAATAAGAAGTTTGTAAAAGGGTTCTACTCATTATCCCATAAACCCATTTACATTTTTATAGGAGGATAAGTTGAAAAAAGCTAAAACGCTATCTTTTGCTAAGGTTAAGAAGAGTTTTGCTATGCCTCATCTTCTTGAGCATCAATTACGCTCTTATCGGGAATTTTTGCAAGTTGATGTTTTACCGGAAAAGAGGAAGAATGTAGGCCTTCAGGAGGTTTTACGGGAAGTTTTTCCCATGGAGAGTCCGGATAAACAATATTGCCTGGAATTCCTTTCCTATAGCTTAAGCCGGCCGCGTTATAGTGTAGAAGAATGTAAAAGAAGGTCACAGACTTATGCTGCTCCTTTGAGGGTGCGTTTAAGATTGACCGATCCTTCCCGGGAGGTAAAAGAGCAGGATATCTATTTAGGAGATATGCCTTTGATGACTGATACGGCTTCTTTTATTATTAACGGCGATGAGAGAGCGATTATTAGCCAGCTTCAGCGTTCTCCGGGTGTATTTTTTGAAGAAGAGACTCACTCTACAGGTAAGCGTATTTATTTTGCCCGGATAATTCCTTATCGTGGATATTGGTTAGAGTTCCGGACAGATATAAATGATACGATTACCGCCATTATTGATCGTCGAAAAACTTTTCCGGCTACTCAGATTCTTCGTATATTAGGCCTTTCCGGCAATGAGGATATCTATAGTAATTTTTCTGATAAACCTTATCCGGAAATAGTCAACACTGTCAAAAAAGACTCAACTACAAGTAAAGAAGATTCATATTTAGATTTTTACAAAAAGATGCGCCCCACTGAGCCGATTACTTTAGAAGCCGCTAAAGAGGTTTTTCGAAGAATGTTTCTTGATCCCCGGCGGTATGATCTAGGAAAAGTGGGCAGGTATCTTCTTAATAAGAAACTCGGTACGGAGTTTAGCTTGAGTAAAAGAACTATAGATTTAACTACGGTGGTTGCGATTATCAAAACTTTACTTTTGGTTAAAGCCGGGAAACGGGATACAGATGATATTGACCATCTTTCCAATCGGCGGGTAAAACTTATTGGCGAACTCTTGCAGCATCAAGTAAGAGTTGGCTTGTTAAGAGTAGAGAGAACTTTCTTAGATAGATATTCGCTTATTTCTTCTAACGATTTTTCTATTCAGCATCTTATAAACTCCCGTGCTTTTTCCAGCCAGATTCAAGATTTTTTTGCTCGTTCACCTCTTTCTCAATTTATGGATCAGACCAACCCCTTAGCAGAGATAACTAATAAAAGAAGGCTTTCGGCAACCGGCCCGGGTGGTTTATCCCGCGAGCGCGCCGGATTTGAGGTTCGTGACGTTCATCCTACGCACTATGGAAAGATCTGTCCTATAGAAACGCCTGAGGGTGCAAATATCGGCCTTTTAGCTTCTTTAACTACTCATGCCAAGATAAATTCTTTGGGGTTTTTAATCACTCCTTATCATAAAGTAGAAGATGGCAGAGTCTGTGAAAAAACAGAATATTTAATGGGAGATGAAGAAGAGAAAAAAGTTATTTCTCAGGCAACTTCCAATATAGATGAAACCGGGAAGATTAAAGATAAAGAAATTTATGCCCGTTACTTAGGTAAATTTCCCAAGGTTAAACCTAAAAAACTTGAATATATGGATGTTTCCCCTCAGCAGATTATCTCTATTTCAGCTTCTTTAATTCCTTTTCTTGAGCATGATGATGCTAACCGCGCTCTTATGGGTTCTAACATGCAGAGACAAGCAGTTCCTTTAATGTTTCCTCAAGAACCCCTGGTGGGAACCGGCGTTGAAGAAAAAGTAGCCAGGGACAGCGGAGTAATGGTAATTACTAAAGAGCCGGGAAGGGTTAACGAAGTAGATGCTTCGTCAGTAAAGGTCGGACAATTTACTTATAAGCTGAAGAAGTTCAATCGTTCTAATGCCGATACTTGTGTAAGCCAAAGGCCTTTAGTAAAAAAAGGGGAAGAGGTAAAGAAAAATACGATTATTGCTGACGGGATGGCCACTCAAAGAGGAAGGCTAGCTTTGGGCACTAATATTTTAGTGGCATTTTTACCTTGGAGGGGCTATAACTTTGAAGATGCAATTATTATTAATGAAAGATTGGTAAAAGAGGATATCCTTACTTCTCTGCATATTGAGAAATTTGAGTGTGAAGCCCGGGAAACAAGATTAGGTAATGAAGAAATTACCCGGGATATACCTAACATTAGCGAGGAGGCTTTAAGTGATTTAGATGATAGCGGGGTCATTAGGGTTGGAGCTGAAGTTATACCTGATGATATTTTGGTTGGAAGGGTAACTCCAAAAACCGAAAAGGAGCTCTCACCGGAAGAAAGGTTACTGCGGGCAATATTCGGCGAAAAAGCTGCCGATGTGAAAGATACTTCTTTGCGAGTACCTCCGGGTATTTACGGTGTAGTTACAAATGTTGAAGTTTTCCAGAGAAAAGATAGGGGCCGGCGTTCAAAGAAGATAAAGACTGAAGAGTTACGGAAGGTAAAAGAAATTGAAAGTTATTATGACGAAGAGAAAAAGCTCCTGGAACAGGAAAAAAGTAAACGTCTAAGTATATGTTTAGGCAAAAGTGAAAGTAAGATTACTTCTTCTGATTGTGAAGACAGTGAGGAGGCAAAAGCAATAGTTGATATTTACGATGAACGCCTTAGTGAATTGTCTATTGAGAAAGAGCTGGAGATAGCCAAGATTAAAAGGGGCGATGAGCTTCCGGCCGGAGTTTTAAAAAGAGTAGTTGTTTTTGTAGCTATGAAGAGAAAGATTTCAGCCGGCGATAAACTTTCCGGCCGGCACGGGAATAAAGGGGTAATTTCTAAAATTTTGCCTGAAGAAGATATGCCTTATCTTGCTGACGGCACAGCCGTTGATTTGCTTCTAAACCCTTTAGGTGTGCCTTCACGAATGAATGTTGGCCAGCTTTTAGAGATGCATTTGGGCTGGGCTGCTAAAAAGCTAGGCCTTAGAGTTGCTTCTCCTGTTTTTGACGGCGCTAAGGAGAGTGATATAAAAGCGTTGTTAACGCAAGCGGGCTTGCCTGAAGAGGGTAAAGTTACGCTTTTCGATGGTTACACCGGGAAACCTTTTGCCCAGAAAATCGGCATTGGGTATATGTATGTAATGAAATTAATACATATGGTTGATGACAAGATTCATGCCCGGGCCATAGGGCCTTACTCTCTTATTACTCAACAGCCCTTGGGAGGGAAGGCTCAATTCGGAGGCCAGCGTTTTGGAGAGATGGAGGTCTGGGCTTTAGAAGCTTATGGCGCCGCTTTTACTCTTCAAGAAATGCTTACGGTAAAGAGCGATGATGTAGAAGGAAGGACTCGTATATACGAAGCAATAGTAAGGGGTGAGCAAAAGTTCCATCCCTCGGTTCCTGAATCTTTCAATGTTTTAATAAAAGAATTGCAGGGGCTTTGTCTGGATATCAGGGCAGAAAAGGAGAATAAATGATAGAAGAAGGCACTTTTTTTGACCGAATAAAAATTAAATTAGCTTCTCCCGGAGTTATCAGGAGCTGGTCTTCAGGGGAAGTAAAAAAAGCTGAAACCTTAAATTATCGTACTTTAAAGCCGGAGAAAGACGGCCTTTTCTGCGAAAGAATTTTTGGCCCGGCTAAGGATTGGGAATGTCATTGCGGTAAGTTAAAAGGGATAAAATTCAAAGGGTCTAAGTGCGATCGCTGCGGAGTAGAGATTTTACATTCTTCGGTAAGAAGACAGCGCATGGGCCATATTGTCTTAGCCGCGCCGGTAACTCATATATGGTTTTTTAAAGTTCTTCCTTCCCGGATTGGCGCGCTTCTCGATTTAACTATTAAACAATTAGAAAAGATTATTTATTACGAAGAATATGTTGTGACTGACCCCGGCGGGGTGGCTAGCTTAAAAAAAGGGCAGCTTTTTACTGAATCTGAATATCGGGACGCTCTAGAAAAGCATGGGGGAGATTTTAAAGCTTCAATCGGTGCCGAAGCCGTAAAAGAACTCTTAAAAGAAATTGATTTAGATAAATTAAGCAAAGTGGTGCGTAAGAATATAGAAAAGGGTAAGGTTGGAGTAAATAAGAGGCTCCTGAAGAGGCTTAAGATAATAGAGGATATGCGCCGTTCGGGAAATAAATGTGAATGGATGATTTTAGACGCTCTTCCTATTATTCCGCCGGATTTACGCCCTTTAGTTCCTTTAGAAGGGGGAAGGTTTGCTTCTTCGGACCTTAACGATCTTTATCGCCGGGTTATAAATCGAAATAATCGCTTGAAAAAACTAATTTCTTTAGGCGCTCCCGATATAATTATTCGAAACGAGAAAAGAATGCTTCAGGAGGCTGTAGATGCTGTTTTAGAGAATGGGCGTCACGGCCGGCCGGTTGTTGGGCCGCAGAATCGCCCCTTAAAGAGCCTTTCCGATATGCTTAAGGGTAAACAGGGACGTTTTAGGCAAAATCTTTTGGGCAAACGTGTAGATTATTCCGGAAGAAGTGTTATTGTCGTTGGCCCTGAGTTAAAACTTCATCAATGCGGTATTCCTAAGCAGATGGCTTTAGAATTGGTCGAGCCTTTTATTATAAAAAAATTACGGGAAAAAGGTTTTGTGCATACGATAAAGGGTGCACGAAGAATGGTTGAACGTGCCAGGATTGAAGTTTGGGATATTCTTGAAGATGTGAT
>JAIWAR010000036.1:0-14581 GCA_048634245.1 Methanosarcinales archaeon
CTGGCTAAAAAAGCTAAAGGTAAGATAGTTTTACTCTGCCTTTCCGGAAGAGGCGACAAAGACTTAGGTATTATTCAAAATTATAAATAAGTTTATGAGATTAGAAGATAAATTCAGAGAATTAAGGGAAAACAAAGAGAAAGCATTCATTGTGTATGTCCCTTTTGGTTTTCCTAATATTAAGTCCACCAAGGACATCTGTTTATGTTTACAGGAGGCCGGGGTAGACGCGATTGAGTTGGGTATTCCTTTTTCCGATCCTTTAGCTGACGGGCCGATTATCCAAAAGGCAACAACGGATGCGCTTAAGAAAGGAGCAAATATAGATAATTTTTTCAAAGAGCTTGGGCAATTAAAACCTCAGTTAAAGATTCCTATAGCGATTATGTCTTATTACAACCCTATTTTTAACTTTGGGCTGGTAAAATTCTTTAAAAAGATGAAGCAGTCGGGGATTAGCGCTTTAATAACCGTTGACCTGCCAATAGAGGAGGGGGGTGATTATATAAAAGAAGCTGAAAAGTTTAACATAGAGACTATTTTTTTCATTACCCCCACCACTTCAGCTAAGCGCGTTAAAAAGATAGTAAAGTGCTCCAAAGGATTTATTTATTATATTTCTGTAACCGGAATAACCGGCCCTAAGGAGTTAAAATATGCTTCGTTGGCATCATCGGTCGAGAGCATAAAAAAAGTGACGAAAATGCCGGTATGTGTAGGTTTTGGTATTCATAACAGGAAACAGGTTGCTAAAATTAATGCCTTTAGTGACGGAGTAATTGTAGGAAGTGAAATAGTAGAATTTATAAGCAAGAATTATCATCAAAAAAACTTTTTAAGTAAGTTAAAAAGCCACGTAAAGCTTTTAAGCAGCTCATAATAACGCAATACGCAATACTCACAACGCAATACTATTCTTATGCATGAAATAATAAATATAAATGGCGTAGATTTTATATTTTCTCCCCTCAGGAATATAGAGACCGCGTCTTTAGGCGTTTTTTTACGGGCTGGGTCTCGAATCGAAGAGAAAAGCTTAAAGGGCGTTGCTCATTTTTTAGAGCATATGGTTTTTAAAGGCAGCCGGAATTATTCCCATCGTCAAATAAAAAGAGAGATTGAAGGAAGAGGCGGGTCTTTAAACGCTTTTACTTCCCAGGAGATAACCGCCTACTATGCTCATTTTTTAAGTAAAAACCTTCCTCAGACTATAGATATTCTTCTGGATATGGTATCTAATCCGTTGCTTAAGACTTTTGAGGTGGATAAAGAAAGAAATGTGATTTTAGAAGAGATAAAGATGTATAATGACCTTCCTTCTTCCCGGGCAGGAGTGCTTTTAGATAGTTTGCTTTGGAAGAACCACCCTCTGGGAGAAGAAATTATCGGTTATACAGCTACAGTCAAGAAGATAAACCGCTTAGAGTTAGATAATTTTCGGAGAAAATACTACGCGCCCTCCAATATGGTTATTTCTTTTAGCGGTGATTATTCCAAAGAGAAAATAATCGATTTATTGGTAAAAAAAATAAAAAAGGCTAAAGGTAAAACTAAACTTAGGTATTATCGTCCTTCTCTCTGCCGGGGCTTAGAGATAAAGTGTGAGAGAAAGAGCCTTGAGCAGTCACATCTTTGTTTAGGCTTTAGAAGTATTCCTTGTTCAAGTGAAAAAAGATTAACAGCACAATTAATAAATATAATTTTAGGTGGGAATATGAGCAGCCGTTTATTTGAAGAGTTGAGAGAGAAGAAATCTTTATGCTACGATATTTCTACCGAAGTAAGGAAATATAGAGACAGCGGTTCCTTTTCGGTGCATCTGGGATTAGATAAGAGTAAGTTACTAACAGCCCTAAGGATTGTTCTTAGGGAGCTGGACAAAATGAAAGAAAAGAAAGTATCGATTAAAGAATTGTCTCGGGCAAAAGATTACTTTCTCGGTCAAGCCGCGATGAGCCTGGAGCGCCCTCAAGGACGGATGTTTTATTTTGCTGAGAGTCTTCTTACTCTGGGTAAGATTTATAATTTTTTTGAGATTAAGGAGAAAGTGAAGAGTATAACACCTCAAGAGATTAAAGATTTCGCCGGGGATATATTTAGATTTAAGAATATGCGTATTTCATATGTAGGTAATATTGAAGATAAGGCTGAAAGAACAATAAGAAAAACAATAAAGAGTTTATGGCCGTTAAAAAACCTATAGCTGGTAAGGCAAAAGCCTTGAAAATAGTGGAATTTATCTTAGCCCGGCAGGCTAAAGATGTAGTTGTCTTAGATGTGGGAAAGATTAGCGGGTTCTGTGACTACTTTATTATTTGTTCCGGTGAGTCAGCGCGGCAGGTAAGAGCGATTTATGAGGAGACTGTAAGGGAGTGTAAAAAAAATAAAATAAAAGTTCGGTCCTACCAAGATGATGAATCATGCCGTTGGATTCTTGTTGATCTTTTTGATATCATCCTGCATATATTTCTTGAGGAAGCAAGAGAGTTTTATAATCTTGAGCAGTTATGGGAAGCAGCGAAGAAGGTAGGGATAAAGCTTCAGCCCGAAACGGTTTAACCCGCCTCAAAAATAAAAATTATAGTTGGAATAAATATTTTTAAATTTTTTAAAATCCAAAAATAATTTTTATTTTCTAAAGTAAAAGTTTAAAACAAAAAAAATTAAAAAAAACACGAAAAAAGGTTGACAGCCGCGATATTTTTTGATAAATTATATGTGAAGGTTATCCCGACATTGGGTTGGGAACAAAAAATTAAGGAGGTGACACAATGGCCAAGAAGAAAGCAGCAAAAAAGAAAACAGCAAAGAAGAAAGTAGCAAAGAAGAAAAAGAAATAAGAGTTTTACGAAGGTAAAAGAAAACACCTTGAGAATATAAGCCCCGCGCGTCAAAGCGCGGGGTTCTTTTATTCAAAATCCCTGATTGAAGCCAGGCTTCACTCAATAATACCTATACGGTGTAGGTAAAAAAATTATTCCAAACACCCTCTTATCACCGCGTAGGTGATAAATAGGTGATAAAAGGGGTAAAAGACGCCGAATATGTGCTTAGATTTGCTTGCGTTGCCTTTCTTAAATCCTATATAGATTTTTATCCTCCCTATGATATAATCTCCTTATGTTTACAGGAATAGTAAAAGAAATAGGCACTCTCAAGAAAGCCGCCAGAAACAGCTCTTCAGTAAAGCTTGAAATAAACTCTGCGGTTGTTTCACAGGATGCCCAACCTTCAGACAGTATTTCCGTAAACGGAGCCTGCCTTACTGTAACTTCAAAGAGTAAAAATTTGCTTCTATTTGATGCTATAAGCTCGACTCTTAAGAATACTAACCTTAAAAGGCTTAAGCCCGGCGATTTCATAAATTTAGAACCCGCCCTGAGTCTTGGGGAAAAAGTAGGCGGACATTTTGTTCTGGGCCATATTGATACTGAATTAAAACTAAGAAGGGTAATTAAGAAAACCGGGCATTGGCAGCTGGAAATAGATTTACCGCCCGCGTTTAGAAGAAATGTGTTAGAAAACGGTTCAGTTGCTATAGAGGGAATTTCTCTTACCGTAAAGAAAGTATTACCCCGGATTTTTAGCGTAGATATAATTCCTTTTACCTATAGCAATACCACCCTAAAATATAAAAGAACAGGCGACTTCTTAAACATAGAATTTGATTATCTTCTTAAGCAGAAGAACGGGGGGTAGCGCAGTTCGGCTAGCGCGCTTGGTTCGGGATCAAGAGACCGCGGGTTCAAATCCCGCCTCCCCGACCATATTCTATTCTTCGTTTCATCTATGTATTATTTTAAGTTGAAAACATAGGATTATCCGCTACAATAGCACTATGCAAGTATTTTTAGGCATTGATTGGGGAGGGACTTATATAAAAGCCGGCTTGGTGGACTCCCAGGGAAAAATAGTAAAAAAGAAAGTTTATCCCTCAGGAGCTGATAAACAGGGTTTTATAAAGAACATCAAAACACTTCTTAAGAGTTTTTCCGGGTTTAATATAAAAGGCATTGGTATTGGAGCTCCGGGAATAATCGATATAGAAAAAGGCTTTATCTATTACTTGCCTAATATCCCCGGATGGAAGAATTATCCTTTACGAAGTGTGTTAGAAAAACATCTCCAGCTACCGGTATTTATTGATAACGATGCTAATGTTTTTGCTTTAGCTGAGGTTCGCTGCGGCGCCGCTAAAGGGAAGAAAAGGGCTATATTTTTAACTTTGGGTACGGGATTAGGCGGGGCGATAATTTTTAACGGTAAGCTTCTCGAGGGAAAGACCAGCGCTTTAGAGTTAGGCCATGTGCCGATAAATTCCAGGGGAAAATTATGCGGTTGTGGTGGCACAGGGTGTATTGAGACCTATGTAGGCAATCGTTATTTAATTTCACACTACAGGCGCTTGAAAAAGAAGACCAAGGTAACAGAGGTAAAAGAAATCTTTGAAAGAGGCCTTAAAGGCGAGAAAGAAGCTTTAGCTGTTTTTGGGGAGTTTTCCCGTAATCTGGGAAAGTTTTTAGCGGGAATGATAAATGTCTTTAACCCTCAGGTTATTATATTTGGCGGAGGGGTGTCGGGCGCGTTTAAATTGTTTAAACCTTTAGTTGAAAAAGAAATAAAAAAACAAGTGATGTGGCCCCAGTATTTAGGCGTAAGCCTGGTACGGGCAAAATTAAAAGATGCCGGAATAATCGGAGCGGCTCTTATGGCGAGGGAAAAGGTTGCGGAAAACAAAATGTGATTAAAGCCTGGCTTTGATCAGTGAGGAGGTTGATGTGCAGTTATTTATTGATACAGCTAATTTAGAAGAGATAAAAAAGGCACATTCTTATGGAGTTTTAGACGGAGTTACCACTAATCCTACTCTTCTTTCCAGGGAAGGGGTGGAGCCGATGGTTCAACTTAAAAAGATATCTGAAGTGGTTAAAGGGCCGATTAGCGCTGAGATTACCGGTTTAGACAGTGAGGGTATGGTAGAAGAGGCAAAGGAGTTAGTAAAAATTTCCTCAAATATCGTGATAAAAGTTCCTTGCACTGTTGAGGGTTTAAAGGCAACTAAAGAGCTTACCGCCTCAGGCATAAAGACAAATCTTACTCTTTGTTTTTCTTCTTCCCAAGCTCTTTTGGTAGCTAAAGCCGGGGCAACCTATGTTTCTCCTTTTGTTGGCCGGTTAGATGATATTTCAGCCGATGGGATGAGTTTAATAGGAGATATAAGGCTAATTTATGATAATTACGGGATTTCTACCCAAATAATTGCAGCTTCAATCCGCCATCCCCTTCATTTTTTAGAGTCAGCGCGGCTTGGGGCTGATGTGGCAACCGTTCCCTTTACTGTAATTGAAAAACTCATGAAACACCCTTTAACCGATAGCGGCATAAAAAGATTCTTGGATGATTGGGTAAAATTAAAGGAAAACTTAAAAAAATGAAGTTTATTATTTTGTTTATTCTTTTTCTTGCTCCCTTTGCCGGGTTTTGTGAAGGAGAGACAATGCCGGTTGTCATTGATGGGGATGAGATAACTTATCTTCAGCAGGAAGGCAAGGTTGCCGCTAAAGGCAATGTAGAGGTAAAGTCTAAAGACACCGAGCTTTTCTGTCAAGAGATTATCTACGATGCTAATACTAATATCGCCCGCATAAAAGGGGATGCAAAGATAGTAAAGGGTAATAGTGTTCTTTACGGCCGGGATGTAGTTTACGATTTTACGACCCATAATGCCGAAATGGGAGATATAAGAGTTCAAAGCTCCCCGTTTTACGGCGCGACCAGCCATGGAAGTAAAGTTGAAACAGAAAAATACGTTTTAAAAAGAGGATATATGACCACCTGCGATTTGGATACGCCTCACTACCGTCTGACGGCAAAGAAAATTACTGTTTATCCCGGGGATAGAGTTGTAGCCAAGCATGTAGTCTTAAGAGTAGGTGATTTACCGCTTTTTTACCTGCCTTATATGTCTCAATCCCTTAAAGATAGTAGTTTTGCGGCAAATGTAGTGCCCGGTGAAAGTAATGAATGGGGGACATTCATCCTAACCCGTTGGCGTTATACAATTAACCGCCAACATAGAGGTAATATTTTTACTGATTGGTACAATAGAAGAGGGTTAGGCTTAGGTATAACCCATAAGATGGAAAATACTGATTTTGGCCAGGGGTTGTTTAAGTACTACGGCATTCAGGATAATCTTTATCGGATAGAAGAGCGTTATGCTCTTTTGGATACTTATTCAAGGAGTGAGCGTTTAGAGGATGACCGTTATAAGGCCCAGTTTGCCTATCAATGGGATTCTATCCCTAATTTATCCATAACCAGTGAGTTTAATAAGTTTTCCGATCAATATTTTATGAAGGATTTTTTTGAGTTAGAGTATGAAGAGGATATGTCTCCGCTAAGCTATACTCTTATTAATTATTCTTTTCCCGGTTCTTCACTGTCTTTACTCGCTCAAAAAAGAGTAAACCGCTTTTTTTCAGAAACAGAGTATCTTCCTCAACTGGAATGGAATTTTTATAAGAAAAATATAGGCCAAAGCAAGTTTTACTTTGAATCGATTGATAAATTAGGCAACTTAAATAATACTACCGCTAATTCCGGTTCCGGTGATGATGCGGCGCGATTCCATTCTAAGAATCTTTTAAGCTATAACGATAAAATAAGGTGGCTGCGTATAAATCCTTATATCGGCGCCACCTCTAATTTTTATTCACGAAATGCCATCGGAGATGATAATCTGTGGCAAATAGGCCCTGAATTAGGTATGACCTTAAGCGCAAAAATGTATAAATATTTTCTCCAGCAAAAGTGGAGTCTGCTTGGGGAAAAGATCGATGAAATGAGGCACATAGTAGCACCTGAGGTAACTTATAGTTATGCTCTTGAGCCGACGCTCTTTAACGGTGATAGTGTTTTCTCATTTGATGAGGATGATAGTTTATCAAGAGGAGAATCGGTTGTATTTACCTTAGCGAACAAGCTGCAGCTTAGAAACAAGAAAAGAACCTGGGATTTTATATATTTTAGCCCCGCTGTTACTTATTCAATTAATCCTGAAGGCGGCGAGAGCCGTTTCACCACTATAACCTCAGATTTTGAAATTTACCCTAGAGAAGGTATTTCTTTAACTACCGACACCACTTATGATGTTGATATTAGAAGGATCAGCATATTTAACGCTGATTTAACTTTTAGCAGAAAAATGAAGGTTTTTGAGGCTGGTGAGGAGGTAGAAAAAGATAGGTATTCTTTTACCTACGGCCACAGGTATTCACGCCAAAGCAGCACTCAAGGTACCCTGGGTTTTTCTTGTCAGCTTACTCCTAAATTGCAATTCAGCAATTATCTTCGTTATGAGTATAATACCGGCGACCTCCAGGAACAGCAATACAAGATACGTGCGGATTTACATTGTTGGTGGATGGATATCGGCTTAGGCCGCAGGCGGCGCGATGAAGGAAGCAAAGATACGGCGGTTTGGATCGCGTTTACTTTAAAGGCTTTTCCCGATATTGGTTTTGAAATCGACCAAACTCGTGAGGGTGGAAAAAAAGTCTATTAAAGGAGACAAATGACCGCGGTAAAGAAGAGAAAGAAAAAGGTGCATACAGGGAAGTATAAAATTTGTGTTGTTGGCGCAGGTCATGTAGGCCTTGTCGCGGCAGCTTGCTTTGCCCAGCTGGGGCATAAGGTAGTTTGCGTAGATAATGATAAAAAAAGAGTGGAAGCTTTAAGGAAAAAAGTTCTCCCCTTTTATGAACCTGATTTAGAGCCTTTAGTAAAGAAAACCCTTAAATCTAAGAATTTAACTTTTTCTTCATCTTTGCCGGAAGCAATTAAAAAAGCCCAGGTTATTTTTATTGCCGTAGGTACTCCGCCTCAGGCAGACGGTTCCGCTGATTTAGCTTCTGTAGGAAATGTGGCTCATGTGATTGCTAAAAATCTTAATTCTTATAAGTTAATAGTAGGTAAATCAACCGTTCCGGTCATGACCGGCAAGAAGATAAAAGAAACTATCTACCGCTATAAAAAGAATAGTAATGATTTTGATGTAGCCTCGAATCCTGAGTTTTTAAGAGAAGGAAAGGCGATTTATGACTTTTTTTATCCCGATAGAATAGTTATCGGGGTGGAATCAAAGCGAGCGGAAAAAATCTTAAAAGATATATACGCGCCGATAAAAACACAGGTAATCGTTACCGATATAAATACAGCTGAACTTATTAAGCATGCTTCCAACTCTTTTTTGGCCACAAAAATATCTTTTATTAACGCGGTTTCCCGGGTATGTGATTTAGCCGGGGCCGATGTAGAAAAAATAGCCCTGGCTATGGGGTTGGATAAAAGGATTGGTAAAGAGTTTTTACAGGCCGGGATTGGCTATGGCGGGTTTTGTTTTCCCAAGGACGTTGAAGCGTTTGCTTATATCTCAAAAAAGGTAGGATATGATTTTGGTTTGCTTAAAGAGGTTAAAGCGATAAACCAAGCCCAGCGGCATAATTTTGTAGAAAAGGTAAAAGAACAGCTATGGATCCTTAAGGATAAAAAAATTGCTATTTTGGGTCTTTCTTTTAAACCTGATACCGATGATATGCGCTTTGCTCCTTCGGTTGATATTGTAAAGGCTTTTATCCGGGAGGGCTCTTATCTTTATCTTTATGACCCCCAGGGCTTAGATGAAGCAAAGAAAATATTTTCCGTAGAAAAATCCAAAAGAATAAAATTTGTTAAAGGGCCGTATGAAGCGGTTAAAGGCTGTGACTGCCTTTGCCTACTAACCGAGTGGGATGAATTTAAAAAAATAGATTTAAAAAGAGTTAAAAAGCTGATGAATTACCCGCTTATTGCCGACGGAAGAAATATGTTTGACCGGAATAAGCTGATTGGTGCCGGATTTGACTATATTGGCATGGGCAGGAAAATCCTACCGAAGTAGAAAAATAAAGACATAATTTTATACTTAGGTGTAATATTCAAGAGGAAATAAATGAGTAGTTATAAGATATTAGAAGAAAAAATCGCTAAAAAACAGGCTAAAGTCTGTATTATCGGCTTAGGATATGTCGGCCTTCCTTTAGCTGCTGCCTTTGGCAGAAAGGGTTATTCCGTTATCGGCTTAGATAACAGCAGATCCCGTATCAACAGATTAAAAAAAGGAGAAAAGTATATCGTAGATGTTGACTCCAAAGAAATTCTTTCTTTAATTAAGAAAAAGAAATTTCTCCCTACTACAAACCAAAAAGTTATAGAAGATTCAGACATTATAATAATTTGTGTGCCGACACCTTTACGAAAAGTAAAGATACCGGATATCTCCTATGTGGTTGCGGCAAGTAAAACAATTAAAAAACACCTAAGGCAGGGGCAGTTAATCATTTTAGAGAGCACCTCTTATCCTACCACGACTAGGGAAGTAGTTTTGCCTATTTTAAAAAAGTCAGGTTTAGGCGAAGAAAAAGATTTTTTTCTTTGCTTTTCTCCGGAAAGGGTTAATCCCGGGGATAAGAAATTTCCTTTAACCAAGATACCTAAAATTGTCGGCGGCCTATCTAATAAATCTACTCAATTAGCAAAAAGCTTTTATTCAAAGATTATCAAAGATATATTTACGGTATCAAGCCCGGAGGTTGCCGAAAGCTCTAAGCTCTTGGAAAATACTTTTAGGCTGGTGAATATTGCCCTGGTTAATGAGTTTTCTATGGTAGCTGAGAGATTAGGAATAAACGTCTGGGAGGTAATAGAGGCGGCAAAGACAAAACCTTTTGGTTTTATGCCTTTTTATCCCGGCCCCGGATGCGGTGGACATTGTATTCCCGATGATCCCTTGTATCTTTCCTGGAAAGCCAAAAAATTAGGGTTTAAAACCAAGATGATTGATTTAGCATCTTATATGAATCATTTTATGCCTAAGTATGTGGTGGATAGGGTAATTAAACTTACCAAAGCAAGAGGCGTTTCTAAGAATAAGGTAAAGGTTTTAATACTGGGGGTTACTTATAAGCCGGATGTAAAGGATTTAAGAGAGTCTCCGGCTTTGGATATTATTGAAGAGTTTAAGAAAAGAAAAGGCAGAGTTAGTTATTTTGACCCTTTTATACCTTATTTAAAGATTAACGGCATTAACCTAAAGAGTATTCCTTTGACCGGCAGTAATGTGCGCAAATATGATTGTGTAGTTATTGTTACCAACCACTCAAGTATTGATTATAATTTTTTAAGAAAGAACGCTAAATTAGTTTTTGATACCCGTAATGTCTATAAAAAAGATTTTGATAACATAGTAAGATTATAATAAAGTTTCCAACTATCATCTAACCAAAAAAAAAGGAACTCCATGAATCCAACAAACCCAATAAACTCAAAAACTATCCTGGTTACCGGAGGAGCCGGCTTTATTGGTTCTCATATTGTTGATAAGCTGGTAGGTTTAGGAGCAAAGGTGGTTGTTTTAGATGACCTTTCCAGCGGAAAATTAAAGAATTTAGAAAAAGTCTTAGATAAGTTAAATTTTATAAAAGGTGATATCAGAGATGATAAAGCTTTAGATGAGGCTTTAGACGGGGTTAGCGCTATTTCTCATCAGGCAGCCTGGCGCAGTGTTCCCAAGTCCGTTGATAAGCCCTGGGAATATAATGAGGTAAATGTTAATGGTTCATTAAAACTTTTTATTAAAGCCAGAGATAAAGGGATAAAAAGAATAGTCTGCGCTTCTTCAAGCTCTATATATGGAGAAAGGGAGGATTTTCCTGAAGTAGAAAGTGATATTCTTAAACCTATTTCGCCTTACGCGGCTACAAAATTAGTCGTTGAACACTACTCTTATGTGTTTAGTGAGCTTTACGGTATGGAGATAGCAAATCTAAGATATTTCAATGTCTATGGCCCGCGTCAGTCTTTAGATGATGAGTACGCGGTTGTAATTCCAAAGTTTATAACTTGCCTTCTGAAAGGAGAAAGTCCTCCGATATACGGAGACGGGGAGCAGGAAAGAGATTTTACCTACATTGATAATGTAGTGGATATAAACATTAGATGCCTTGAGGCTGAAGGTATAGGGGGGGAGGCTTTCAATGTGGGATTTGGCGCGCCTAATTCAATAAATCAATTATTTAGTTATTTAAAAGAAATTATCAAAAGCAATATAGAATCTAATTATTGCCCCCCTCGGCTGGGAGATGTAAAAAAAACCCATGCCGACATAGAAAAAGCAAAAAAAATAATAGGGTGGCAGCCAAAGATTAACTTTTACGATGGCTTAGAAAAAACAGTTGAATGGTTTAAAAAAAATGGAGCAATAATATGAATATTTTAATAACGGGAGGTGCCGGCTTTATCGGTTCACATTTATGCCGGAAGTTGCTTGAACAAGGAAACTCGGTAATTTGTGTAGATAATTTTATTACCGGTTTTCAGAAAAACATTGAAGAGCTAAAAGCCAATTCAAAGTTTAAGCTAATCAAGAGGGATATATCGAATCCTTTATATATAAAAGAAGATATAGATTGGGTTCTGCATTTTGCTTCTTTAGCATCTCCTAAACATTATCTAAATTATCCCATAAAGACTCTTAAATCAGGACTTTTAGGCACGCATAATTGTTTAGGTATAGCTAAGGCAAAAAAAGCTAAGTTTTTTTTAGCTTCTACTTCAGAAGTTTACGGGGATCCTCTGGTGCACCCTCAGTTTGAGGAGTATTGGGGTAATGTAAACTCTATAGGAGTAAGAAGCTGCTATGATGAAAGTAAACGTGGAGCCGAGGCTTTAGTTTATGCTTATTTGCGCCAGCATAATTTGGATATAAGAGTGGTGCGTATATTTAATACTTACGGCCCTAATATGCATCCTGATGATGGACGGGTGGTGTCAAACTTTATAGTCCAGGCCTTAAAGGGAGAAAATTTAACTGTTTACGGTGAGGGCCAACAAAGCCGTTCTTTTTGCTATGTTGATGATTTAGTAAGCGGTATTTTAAAAATGATGAGTATTGATTATAAATTGCCTTTAAATTTAGGTAACCCGATAGAGTTTACGGTTAGTGAACTGGCTAATTTAGTTTTAAAATTAACTAATTCAAGGTCAATAATAAAGCATTTTCCACTTCCTGAAGATGACCCCAAGCAGAGACAGCCGGATATAAGCAAGGTGAGGAAAATGTTAGGCTGGCAGCCTTTGATTTCTCTTGAAGAGGGATTAAAGAAAACAATAGAGTATTTTAAAGATAGGCTATGAAGATTCCTATTCTTGAATTAAAAAGAGAGTATGCAACGCTAAAAAAAGATATTGGTAAGCAGCTTAGGGATTGCTTAAATGACCAGCAGTGGATTTTGGGGTCAAAGGTCAGCGAATTTGAGGAAAAAGCGGCAAAGTATTTAGGAGTAAAACATACCATAGGTGTTGCTTCAGGGACAGATGCTTTACTATTGCCTTTAAAGGCTTTAGCGATTAAATTAAAGAAAAAAGAGTATTTTGATAAAAAAGATGAGATTATTACCACTCCCTTCACCTTTATCGCTACTGCTGAGGCAATAGCACGAAGCGGGGCTACTCCGGTATTTGTAGATATAGGCCCGGCCACTTTTAACATTGACCCTTTTCATATAGAGAAAGCTATAACCAAAAATACTGTAGGAATTATGCCGGTTCATTTATACGGGCTTTCCTGCGATATGGATAAAATTTGTAAGATTGCCAAAACCAATAATTTATTCATTGTAGAGGATAGCGCTCAAAGTTTTGGAGCTTCATTGGGAAAAAAGAAAGTTGGGGCATTTGGTGATTGCGCCGGGTTTAGTTTTTTTCCTTCTAAGAATTTAGGCGGTTTTGGCGACGGAGGGCTTATTGCCGCTAACAATAAAGCTACCGTGGAATTAATAAAGGTTTTAAGAAACCACGGCCAGGCCACGCAATATAAAGCTGATTATATCGGCTATAACTCTCGTCTTGATTCAATCCAAGCCGCAGTCCTTTTAGTTAAATTAAAAAATATTGATAAATTTAACAACGCTCGAATAAAAATTGCTCAAAAGTATAATTCTGCATTAAAAAATATTCCCCAAATCCAACCCCCGACACCCGATTCTACCCACATTTATCACCAATACACCATAAAAGTTTCTTCCAGAGATACTCTTCTTAACTATTTGAACTCCAAAGGTATAGGAGCACGCGTCTATTACCCCTTCCTTTTATCGGGGATGAAGGCTTTTAAAAACTGCAAGCGAAAAGGACCCCTTAAAAATGCCAAAGAAGCTTCAGAAAAGGTTCTTTCTTTACCAATCCACCCTTTTTTAAGAGACTCTGAAGTTAGTTACATAGTAAAAGCTATTCAGTCTTTTTTTAGAAATAAATATTAATACCCCAATACCGTAATTATGATATCAAAGAAAAAATGCCATTTCTTCTTTATTAAGAATAAACTTTTCTATTTTAATCCCTTTGCTCCAAATAAGCTTTTGCCGGTTAATGGAAAATTCTCTGTTGATAAAAACAATAACCTTATCTACTTGGTGGTTGAGTCAAAAGCCTGGCAAAGACAGCATAAAATTCCTAAAGAAATCAGGTTCTGGGGGAAGTGGCGCCTGGATGATAACTGTGATTTAGTTTTAGACTTGCAGGATACCGGGAAACAAGGTAAAGGAAGGTTAGTTTTAAAAGGAAAGATCTTAGATTGTCAAAAAAATTACTTACTTTTTCAAGTAAAGACTAAGGCCTTAGGTGCTAAAGAAGTAATTTCTTTTTTAAAGCTAAGGGGATTTTGGCAAAGTGATAAATACAACCGGCTTACTTTTGAGGTAACTAAAAAAGAAAATCCCGATACTCTGACTTTTAAGAGCTTATGGTCTGTTAATAAAAATCAGAAGATAACTTATCTGCTTAAGAAGACTAATCTGGCAACAAGAAGAAGAGTTTCGCAAAACTTAGTCTTTGACGGATTTTGGCAGATAAATAAGAAAAACAGGTTAAAATATGTTTTAGCAGGAAGCAAGAGCTCGTTTTTTGATTTCAAAGCTTACCTGCAGTCAAACAACCTTTATCCTAAGAAAGGCGCAATAAAATATCGGATAGGTATTGGCGCAAAAGAACAAAACAAGGAAAGAGTTGTTTCTTTATACGGAAGATGGGTGTTTAGCCGTAAGTTAGGCCTTAGTTTTGAGATGAACCAGGGAAGTGGAAAAGTAAATAGAATTAAATTTGCTTCAACTATAAATCTAAATAAGAACAACAGAATTATTTTTACCCTTAAAGACAAGGATAATAAACCCCTGGGAGCAACCCTAACCTTTAAGCGCAATCTGCTTTCCTTCAAAGATTTAGAGTATTTTCTGCAGTTAAAGAAGCAAGGAAAAACTTTTTATTTAGGCCTTGGCGCTACCGCTTGTTTTTAGCCTTTTAACTTTTATAACATGCACAAATTAAATATCACCATAATCGGCGCAGGAGTTATCGGCTTAGCCATAGCCAGAGAGCTTTCTCAAAATTATAAAGATATTCTTGTGGTTGACAAGAGAAAAATAGTTCCTTGACATATATAAGGTAAATAGTTAGAATATTGTTCAACCTTTGAACAGCCAGTGTT
>JAIWAR010000037.1:0-14554 GCA_048634245.1 Methanosarcinales archaeon
CGACCCTGCTTGTTTTTCAATTAGGCACTCAGATCAAACCATCCAAAAAGATAAAATTTGAGTTAGCAGGCACCTATTACGATTTTCTGAATCTGGATAAACTTGATTGGGGACATTGATGTGATTTTGATTGATGATATCCAGTTTTTAGCCGGTAAAGAAGCGGCTCAGGAAGAATTCTTTCACACCTTTAACGTTCTCTACGACTACCATAAACAAATTATTGTTTCATCGGACAAACCCCCAAAAGAGATTAATAAACTTGAGGAAAGATTGATTTCCCGGTTTAATTGGGGCCTGGTTGTGGACATTCAGCTGCCTGACTTTGAGACCCGAGTGGCTATTTTACAGAAAAAGCTGGAAAAAGACCCGATAAAAATCGATTCCGATGTTATTTATTTTATTGCTGAAAATATTACTACCAATATAAGAGAGCTAGAGGGTGCTTTGGTAAGAATTATCGCTTACTCTTTGATTGAAAATAAACCAATAGGTCTGGAGCTGGCTAAAGATATTTTAAAAGATATGGTTAAAGAAATCTACCGGCGCCTAACCCCAAAAACTATTTTAGCTAAAGTAGGGGATTACTTTGACACATCTAAAGAAGATTTGAAAAACAAAAAAAGAAATAAAACCTTGGTTTTACCCCGTCAAATTGCGATGTATTTAATCCGGGAATTAACCGAGCTATCCCTGCCTGAAATCGGCAGTTTTTTTGGCGCTAAACACCATACTACCATTCTTTACGCTTGCAAGAAAATAAAGCAAGAGTTGAAGAGTAACTCGAAATTAAAATTAACTATTAACACTCTTACACAGGAAATTAAAAACTTATAGAAAAGTTTGTGAATAAAATATTTGTTTTTATCTTTGATTTTGGTACAATAATCATTTCTTAACAGAATTCACAGGCTATACTACTATTACTACTATGAAGTTTATTATTAATAAAGATCTATTAGTAGAG
Organism: Methanosarcinales archaeon; assembly: GCA_048634245.1. Classification (GTDB taxonomy): domain Bacteria; phylum Omnitrophota; class Gorgyraeia; order Duberdicusellales; family 4484-171; genus Susulua. The sequence continues at coordinate 968 of JAIWAR010000037.1, forward strand.
AGTTTACAAAAAGTTTTAGGCCCTGCCACAACTAAGCAAAACTTCCCTATGCTAGGCAGTGTTTTAATAACTTCTACTGAAAATATTTTAAAATTCACCACTACCGATCTCGACACAACCATAATCTCTTTACAGGAAACAGAAATTCTAGAGTCCGGGAAAATAGCGGTTCCAATGAAACAATTTTTTTCTATTGTTCGGGAGCTCCCTCCCCAAAAAATAACCATACATAAAAGTAAAAACAACCTCTTAATAAAGTGTGAAAAGATTGAGTTTAGGATTACGACCTTAAATCCTGAAGAATTTCCTCAAATCCAGGAAAAAGGAGGAGTGTCACTTATTAAAATAAACCCCCAGGAATTAAGTGAGATGATTAAATTAACTTCATTTTGTGTTGGGCGTGAAGACTCTAGTTATGTTTTAGGAGGAATACTTTTTGAAATAGCCGGGGATAAGCTAAAACTAATCTCTACTGACGGAAAAAGGCTGTCATTTATTCAAAAAACACTACCCGCTAAACAACCGGAGCTGGCTTCAAAAGTATCCTTTATTTTTCCTCTCAAAGCAGTATCTGAACTATATAAATTAATAAAAGAACGAAACGAAGAGGTTTATTTATCGGTAGAAGGGAACCGGGTTGAGTTTGATTTAAAAGATACACAATTTATTGCCCGGCCCGTAGAAGGCGAATTTCCCGAATATTCACAATATATTCCTAAAGAAGGAAAAGATAAGTTAATTATTGACCGGAAAAAGTTGCTTTTTGCTTTAAAAAGAGCGAGTTTATTATCCACCACTGATTATCAGGGAGTAAAGCTGGAGCTTAAAAAAGATACGGTGACTATCTACAAAAACACCCCGCAATTAGGGGAGGTAAAAGAAACGCTTGAGGCTCGCTATAATGGAGCACACCTTGAAATCGGGTTTAACCCTAACTACCTGACCGATGTTCTGAAAAATTTAGAGGATGAAGAAGTTTATATTGATTTTTTTGGCGCGGATAAGCCGGCTGTATTGAGAAAAGAGGGATATATCTATCTTATCCTTCCGATGAAACCGTAGTTTTATGGCTATACATATAAAACACTTAGTAGATAAGTTTTTAGAGAAAAAGAAACAGGACTTTAGACATCAAGAAAAGGTGCAGCAAATCGTAAACCGGCTTTTAAACAATGAGGCTCAGGAAAGCGTTTATTTAAAAAGGATTTCTAAAGGGGAATTTATCTTTGGGGCTGTCTCTTCAAGTTTTGCTTACGACTTTGGGTTAAAAAAAGATAAGGTGCTTAGCGGGATCAAAAAAGAGTTCCCTCAAATCAAAGATATCAAAGTAGAAATAGGGTAAATATGGCAGATAGTCAAAAATATGATGCTACCACCATTCAAATTCTTGGCGGCATAGAAGCTGTAAGAAAGCGGCCGGCAATGTATATCGGAGACACCTCAACCCGGGGGCTGCACCACTTAGTTTATGAGGTGGTTGATAATTCTATTGATGAAGCTTCAGCCGGATACTGCGATAAGATAAAGGTTACCATCCATAGCGATAACAGTGTTTCCGTTGAGGATAACGGCCGGGGAATTCCGGTAGGAATCCACAAGAAGTTAAAAAAGCCGGCCTTAGAAGTTGTACTTACTACTTTACATGCCGGGGGGAAATTTGATCACCGGGTTTATAAGGTGAGCGGAGGGTTGCACGGAGTAGGGGTAAGTTGCGTTAACGCTTTAAGTGAATGGCTGGAAGCTGAGGTAAAAAGAGAGGGTAAAGTTTACCATCAGAGCTTTGAGCGGGGCAAGACTAAGACTAAACTAAAAGTAATTGGGAAAGCAAAAACTACCGGGACCAAGATTACTTTTAAACCCGATACCAGTATTTTTACTGTCAGTGAGTTTTCTTTTGACGTTCTCTCTCAAAGATTAAGGGAGTTGGCTTTTTTAAATAAAACCGTAGAGATAATTCTGGCTAATGAACACACGGAAAAAGAAGCTGTTTTTAAATTTAAAGGAGGGATTGTTTCTTTTATTGAATATCTCAATCGTAATAAGGACCCTTTGCATAAGAAAATTATTTTCTTTCAAAAAGAAAAAGACGGTATTACAGTTGAGGGAGCGCTGCAATATAATAACGCTTACAAGGAGAATATTTATTCTTTTGCTAATAATATTAATACTATTGAAGGGGGAACTCATTTAAGCGGATTTAAAACCGCCCTTACCAGGGCTCTTAACCAATACGCTAAAGGAAAAAACCTCTTAAAGAATTTAAATAACATTTCCGGGGATGATGCCCGGGAAGGAATATGCGCGGTGATAAGTGTTAAGATACCCAATCCTCAGTTTGAAGGCCAAACCAAGACCAAGCTTGGTAATTCCGAGGTTGAGGGGCTGGTTAATTCTATTGCTTTTGAAGCTTTAAGCTCTTTTTTCGAGGAGACTCCTTCGGTAGTCAACAAGATAGTTCAAAAAGCGGTTTTAGCCGCTCAAGCCCGGGAAGCTGCCCGTAAAGCTCGAGAGCTAACCCGCAGAAAAGGAGCCCTGGACTCTGCTAACTTACCGGGTAAGTTAGCTGATTGTTCGGAAAAAAACCCTGAGTTTTCCGAAGTGTATATTGTTGAAGGTGAGTCAGCCGGGGGAAGCGCAAAACAAGCCCGTGATCGAAACTTTCAGGCAATTTTACCGATAAAAGGAAAGATACTTAACGTTGAAAAAGCGCGGCTGGAAAAGATTTTAAACAGTGAAGAAGTCAGAACTATTATTTCAGCCTTAGGAACCGGTATTGGCAATGAATTTGATTCTTCCAAGCTGCGTTATCATAAGGTAATTATTATGGCTGATGCTGACGTTGACGGCTCGCATATCCGCACTCTTATCCTAACCCTTTTTTACCGTCATATGCTTCCTTTGATAGAAAAAGGATATGTCTATATTGCTCAACCCCCCTTATATCGAATCAAAAAGAAGAGCTGGGAAGAGTACATACATACCGAAAAAGAGATGAATGAAATCATCTTATCTTTAGGAACAAAATTAGCGACATTTAAAAAAGCTAAAAAAAACGGTAAAGTTTTTACTTCAAAAGAATTAGAAAAAGTTCTTCAGAATATCATTACCATTGAGCAGCTAGAGCTATCTTTGGAACGAAAGGGGGTTCCTTTTAAAAAGTATATCCAAGCGATTGACCAGAAGAAGAAGAAATACCCGGCTCATAAGATTTCAGTACAGCATAAACCGGTCTTTCTTTTTAAGGAAGCTCAACTAGCCTCTTACGGAGAAATAGAGGAGTTGGATCATATAGAAATTTATGAATCTCACGAAATACGCAAGATTAACGAAGAGTTTATCAAGCTCGGTATTTCCCTGGAAGATTACCTGACTCAGGAAAAAGATTTATTTATCTTAGGCAGTGAAGATAGCGCAGAAGAAGTGAGCTGCAACAACTTAAAGTCAGCATTAAATGAGGTGCGTAAGTTAGCAACTAAGGGGATGCAGGTCCAGCGCTACAAAGGTTTAGGAGAAATGAATCCCGAACAGCTTTGGGATAGCACCATGGATCCTCGGAAGCGGACCTTAGTAAGAGTAACCCTTGAAGACACTGTAGAAGCTGATAATATTTTTACTATCTTAATGGGCACTCAGGCTCAGCCGCGGCGGGAATTTATAGAAGCTCACGCTCATGAGGTAAGCAATCTAGACGTCTAAAATTGCTTAGCACAGTGGTTAGAATTTATTAAATTTAGAAAAAATGGCCGAAGGTTTTAACGAAAAAGTTATTGATAGGTACTTGGAAGAGGAGATGAAGGAGTCCTATCTTTCTTACGCGATGAGCGTAATCGTAGGAAGGGCTCTTCCGGACATAAGAGACGGACTTAAGCCGGTTCAGCGCAGAATTCTTTATACCATGCACGAGCTTCATATGCGCCACAACCTGCCTTATAAAAAGTGCGCAAAGGTTGTAGGATTTTGTCTGGGACAATACCATCCTCACGGCGACACAGCTGTTTATGAAGCTTTAGTGCGAATGGCTCAGGAGTTTTCTTTGCGTTACCCGGTGGTTGACGGGCAAGGCAATTTTGGTTCAATCGATGGGGATCCGCCTGCTGCACAAAGATATACAGAGTGCAGACTTTCCCGCCTGACAGATTATATTTTACAGGATATTGATAAGAAAACGGTTAATTTCTTCCCGAATTTTGATAACTCTTTAACTGAGCCCGAAGTGCTCCCCTCAGTATTGCCCAATATGCTGCTTAATGGGGCAAGCGGCATTGCTGTTGGCATGGCCACTAATATACCGCCGCATAACCTGGGTGAGGTCTGTGATGCCTTAACTTATTTAATTGATAATCCCAAGGCTTCAGTAAAAGATCTTTATAAGTATGTTCGGGGGCCGGATTTTCCTACCGGCGGAACGATTTGCGGCCGGAGCGAGATTCTGAATATGTACAAAGAAGGCCGGGGAAAACTTACAGTCAGGGCTAAAGCAAACATTGAGCACGAAAAAAATAAAAGCCAGATTATTATCACTGAGATTCCTTATCAGCTTAATAAGACTACTTTAATGGAGCAGATAGCCAAACTTATTACTGACAAAAGAGTAGAGGGCATTTCTGATCTTCGTGATGAATCTAATAAAGAGGGCATAAGGATTGTCCTTGAACTCAAACGTGACGGGCAAGCCGAAATAGTCTTAAACCGCCTTTATAAACATACTAGCATGGAGACGACTTTTGGGGCTATCTTTTTGTGCCTGGTGAATCGCAAACCCCAAATTCTGGATTTAAAAGAGATGCTCTTTCACCATATTTATTTTCGCAAAGAAGTGATTATTCGCAGAACTCGTTTTGAACTTGATCGTGCTGAGCGAAGAGCTCACATTTTAGAAGGATTAAAGATTGCCTTAAAGTTTCTGGATAAGGTAATCGAAATAATTAAAAAATCCAAGAGCCCCCAGGATGCTAAAGAGGCATTGATCAAAAGATTTAAACTTACTGAGATTCAGGCTCAGGCAATTCTGGAGATGCAATTACAGAGATTATGCGGCTTAGAGAGGAAAAAAATAGACCAAGAGTATTTGGAATTGTTAAAGAAGATAGAATATTTAAAGTCGATACTTTTTTCGGAAAAGAGACAGGAAGGCTTGATAAAAGAAGAGCTAAAAGAAATAAAAGAAAAATTCGCTGACCCCCGGCGCACTAATATTACGGCTAAAAAGGAAGAGATAGAAGTCGAAGATTTAATTATTGAAGAAGATGTGGTTGTTAGTGTAACAGGCTCCGGTTACATCAAGAGAATGCCCTTAACTACTTATCGACAGCAGAAAAGAGGGGGCAGAGGGGTGGCGGCAATGAGCACCTCTGAGGCTGATTTTGTTGAGCACCTCTTTGTTGCTTCGAGCAAAGAGATCCTTTTGTTTTTCACCAGCCAGGGTAAGGTTTATCCTCTAAAAACCTACGAAGTTCCTACCGGTTCACGAATTTCTAAGGGAAGGGCAATTGTTAATCTCTTGAGCCTTCCGGGAGAAGAAAGGATTACTGCGATTTTATCTATTCGGGAATTTGACCCCGAAAAATTTATTTTTATGGCTACTAAAAAAGGCATGGCTAAGAGAGTTTCCTTGAGCTTATTTTCTAATATACGTAAAAGCGGGATATTCGCGATTACCCTGGGTAAAGAAGATAGTCTTGTCGGTGCCGGAATTTGCGATGAAGAAGAAGAGGTGATTTTAGCCACCCAAAACGGCCTTTCAATAAGATTCAAAAGCAGTGACATAAGAGCTACCGGCCGGCAGTCTCAAGGTGTGAGAGGAGTAAAATTATCTAAGAAGGATAGCGCTTTAGGGATGATTTTGGTTAAAGGATCCTTAAAAAAAGAGGGTTTTCATCTTCTCACCGCCACAACAAAAGGTTTTGCCAAAAGAACTCCTATCCAAGAGTATCGCCTGCAATCCCGGGGAGGAAAAGGAGTAATCAATATAAAGCTTGCCCCAAAAATAGGAGAAGTAAGAGCATTGATCCTGGTTAGGCCGGACGATGAGGTAATGTGTATTACTCAGAAAGGAATTCTTATCCGGACAAAAGTCCGGGATATCCGGGTTTCCGGCCGCTCTACCCAGGGAGTAAAGATAATCAACCTCGAGAAGGCCGACAAACTTTCTACTATTGCCCGTATTGTTCCTGAAGAATAGAAAGCTTTGCCGATCCTGCTAGAAGGATTTTCTGATAGTGTAAACCAGCACTTAACTCTGATTGAAGCCTGGCTTCAATCAATGCTGGGGTTTTTAATTGGGTTGACAAATTAGTTTTATAATTTAAAATAAGAAACACTTTTGACCCCATCGTCTAGCCTGGTTTAGGACATCGCCCTTTCACGGCGACGACGCCGGTTCAAATCCGGCTGGGGTCGCTTTTATTTGGTATTATGGAAAGCACAATAAAAGAGAAAAAACAGCCTAAGGGTGTTTTAGTTTTAGGGGGGTTTAATTTTTTTATTCTCGGGCTGCTCTCTTTAGGTTTTTTTTATTCCCTTTACCGGAGCCCGACTTCTTCAGCCAGCCAGGTTCTGATAACCGAATTCAATAAATTTCTTCCCACTGCGGAGCTGTCTACGGAGCAATTTAAAGCTATTGTCTTGGCGCAAATAGTTATCGCGGCGATATTTTTATTTTCAGGATTAGGCCTCCTTCTGAAAAGAGAGTGGGGCCGGCGCCTTACTGTTTACTTTTCTTTTTCTATGGTTATCTTAACCGCGGTTTCGGTTTTACTTCGTTTGATGGCAATTAATCAAGCTATCTTACAAGTGGTTTATCCCGGTGTACTCATTTTTTACTTTACCAACAAGAAAATCGAAGGGTATTTTGCCCCTCTAAAAAACAAAGAAACAAAAGAGTCTAAAAGCTGAGGGTTTGATGTTTCCGGCAGCATAAGAAGAGGCGCCCTTTTTGCAAGATCATCCCAACTGTGTATTTGTTGTGGATAAAGAAGCTGCCAACGAATTGTAAAAAAGGAAGGAGTAATGAAGATTTTTAAAAAATTGAAATGGCTTTACCCCGGCATAAGAATTAAGCGCTGGATTCTTCTTGGCATTTTAGGCATAGCTTTGGTGATTCTGGGTACGAGTAGATTCAGCGGCGAGAAGCTTTTGACTTTTAAAATATTAGATGGTTTGGTTATCCTTTTAGGCGTCATGGTGGTTATTGCCGGGGTAAGGAGTATGGTCCAATCTTTCCTTAGCATTCTTTTACCTCATTTTGGAGAGGAATTGGTGGATATTGTCTATAAGAAAAGATGCTTAGAGCGGGGGCCGAGAATAGTAGCTATTGGCGGCGGTCATGGGCTTGCTAATTTACTTACAGGGCTAAAAGAGCATACCGCCAATTTAAAAGCTATTGTTACAGTGGCTGATAGCGGGGGTTCTACCGGAAGGTTACGGGAAGAATTTGATGTGCTTGCTCCCGGTGATATACGTAATTGTATAGTTGCTTTAGCGGACGCGCCCTCGTTGATGGGCGAGCTTTTTCAGTTTCGATTTGAGAAAGATTCTGAATTAAAAGGGCACAATTTCGGAAACCTTTTTATTACCGCCATGACACAGTTGACCGGTGATTTTAAAAGGGCCGTAGAGGAGCTGAGTAAGGTTTTAGCTATCCGCGGGAAGGTTCTCCCCGCGACTTTAAATAAAGTGAATCTGGTAGCAGAGTATGAAGATGGTTCTCAGATTGTGGGAGAGGCTCAGATTCCGGAAAAAGAGATGCCGATTAAGAGAGTATATTTACAATCTACACCCACAGATTTATCTAAAGAGATTCGGCCAAACCCGGAAGTGATAGAAGCCATTAAAAATGCCCAAATCATTGCTATTGGCCCGGGAAGCCTTTTTACCAGTATTTTGCCTAATTTGGTTATTAAAGAAATCGCTGAGGCCATAGAAAGGTCTTCCGCTTTAAAAATATACGTGTGTAATCTTATGACTCAGCATGGGGAGACAGATAATTACAGCGCTTCCGACCACCTTAAGGCCCTGGTTGAACACACAAGTTCCCGGATAGTAGATTATTGCGTAGTAAATAGCAGGATACCTGATGAAAGTATGCTGGCTAAGTATAAGCAAGAACAAGCTTTTTCTACTGTGGCCGATTGTTTGAAAATTAGAGAAATGGGATATAAGATAATTGAAGGGAATATAATTCATACAACTGATTTTGTTCGGCATGACCCCGACAGGTTAGCCCGCGTTATCATAAATGCTTTTCGTCGAGAAATAATCCGCAAGGAAATCTAACTATCCGCAAAGAGGGAATATGTTATATGTAGTTGCTACCCCTATCGGGAATTTAGAAGATATTACTTTAAGAGCAATACGTATCTTGGGAGAGGTTGATCTCATTTTAGCTGAAGATACCCGAAAGACCGGTTTGCTCCTAAAGCGCTTAGGCATAAAAAAAGATTTATTTAGCTTTTATGAACATAATGAGTTAAAAAAAATACCGCAAATTATCGAGCGCCTGAAGCAAGGAAAAAATATTGCTTTAGTTTCAAGCGCCGGAACTCCTACGATTTCCGATCCCGGATATAAATTAATAAAAACCTGCCGGCAGGAACATTTACCGATTACTTCTTTGCCCGGCCCCTCGAGTATTATTAACTGTTTAGCTTTAACTTCCCTGCCTCATGATAAATTCGCCTTTTTAGGTTATTTGCCGCGTAAACCCAGTGCCCGGAGAAAATTATTCAAGAAGGTAAAAGAGTGGGAACTTGCCTTGGTTTTTTTTGAATCTCCCTATAGGGTAGCAGCTTCTTTAAAAGCAATCGCAGAAATTCTTGGTTCCCGCCGGGTAGCTATCGGCCGTGAGATGACCAAGAAATTTGAAGAGGTCTTAGAACTGGAAGTAGAAGAGGCTATAAACCATTTTAGTCAAAAACAACCCAAAGGAGAATTTGTTTTGGCTATTGATAACCGCGGTTAAAGGTTTTTCTCTTTCCTAATTTTTTCTTGACATAACCCCTTAGGTGGGGTATATAGTATGTAACCTTTAAGCTGGTCCTGTGAGGCTGGCAAGGATGTATTATGAAGATTTTAAAAGAAAGTGAGAAAGTGTCCCGTTTTGGCAAAAAGCTAGAACGGGTTTTTTCTTTTAAGGGAGTTTATGAGTAGTCAGGATGAAATTAAAAGAATTCTTTCCGGTGACGATATCAACAGAGCTCTTTATCGCCTAACCCGTCAGATTTTAGAGAAAAACCTTGATTCAAAGGAATTAGCTCTTATTGGAATCCAGACCCGGGGAGTTTATCTGGCCAAAAGAATCCAAGCCCTGATAAAGGAGATTAAAGGAGTAGAGGTTCCTTTGGGGGTTTTAGATATCACTCTTTACCGGGATGACTTAACCGCTATCGGGCCTAAACCAATAGTGAAAGAGACTAAGATCACCTTTGATTTAAGCGAGAGGATAGTGATTCTTGTCGATGATGTCCTTTTTACCGGCAGAACCGTTCGGGCGGCTCTGAATGAGATTATGGATTTTGGCCGGCCCAGGCGTGTAGAATATTTAGTCTTAATAGATAGAGGTTATCGAGAGTTGCCAATAAGAGCTGACTATGTAGGTAAAAATATTCCTACCTCACGCAAAGAGGTTGTTGAAGTAAAACTAAAGGGGTACGACGGGATTGATGAGGTGGTAGTAATAAGTAAAGTTGATTAGATGGAAGAGTGGCATAAAAAACACATTTTAGGGATTAAGGATTTCAGCCGGGAAGAGCTGGAAGTGGTATTTTCTCTGGTCAATTCCTTTAAAGAGATTTCAGAGAGAGAAGTTAAAAAGGTCCCGGCTTTAAGAGGAAAAACAATTGTCAATTTCTTTTTTGAGAATTCAACCCGCACGCGGATTTCTTTTGAGATGGCGGCTAAACGCTTAAGCGCTGATGTGGTAAACTTTTCATCTTCAGGGAGCAGCCTAACCAAGGGCGAGACTATAATCGACAGCATAAAGAATTTAGAAGCTTATCACCCCGATATTATGATAATTAGAATTGGTTTAGGGGCAGCGTTACCTTCTCTTACTAAATATACTCAGGCAAGCATTATAAATGCCGGAGATGGCGGGAATGAACATCCGACTCAGGCTCTTTTGGATATGTTTACCATTCAGGAAGTCAGAGGAAGTTTAGAGAATCTAAAAGTTTTGATTGTCGGCGATATTGCTCATTCCCGGGTAGCCCGTTCTAATATTTTTGGTCTTCGGAAGTTTTCATCTCAAATAACAGTTTGCGGCCCGAGCACTTTAATCCCTTATGAGTTTGAAAAAATGGAGGTTAGGGTGTCCAATGATTTAGATGAAGAAATAGCCTCAGCAGATATTATTATGATGCTTCGTATTCAAAAAGAAAGACAGGGAGTTTCTTTTTTTCCGAGCCTAAGAGAATATGTAGATAGATTTGCCCTAACCCCCCAGAGGCTTAAAAAGGCTAAGAAGAATTGTTTGGTTATGCATCCGGGGCCGGTAAACTGGGATATTGAGATAAGCTCAAGCTTAAAAGAGCGAGTTCATCCTTTAATTTTAAAACAGGCTGAAAATGGGCTGGCAGTTAGAATGGCTGTATTGTATTTAGTGGGGACAAAAAAGAGAGAGATATGAGAATTTTAATAAAGGAAGCCCAAATAGTAAATTACGATAAGATTATAGAGGCTGATTTATTAATTGAGAATAGTAAAATTACTCGTATTGCCAAAAACATTTCCGGCAAGGCAGATAAAGAAATAGACGCTAAAGGAAAATATGTTTTTCCCGGTTTTATTGATTTGCATACGCATTTGCGTGCCCCGGGAAGAGAGGACGAAGAAGATCTTGAGAGCGGCTCTCTTGCTGCGGCTAAGGGGGGCTTTACTACAATTTTCTGTATGCCCAATACTAACCCGCCGATAGACAATGAAGGTTTGGCCCGGTGGATAATTGAGGAAAGCCGGCGTATAGGCCTTATTGATATTTATCCCATAGGAGCGATAACTAAAGGCAGGGCCGGTTGTGAGCTGACCGAGTTTGCGGCTTTAAAAAGATCCGGCTGTTTAGCCTTAAGTGATGACGGTGACTCAGTAGCCAACTCTTTAGTCTTGCGCCGGGCTTATGAGTATGCCAAAATGTACGATCTTTTGCTTATTTCTCATTGTGAAGATAAGCAGTTAGCTGATAACGGCAGTATGCGGGAGAGTTTCATTTCTTCTAAATACGGAATCGCCGGCATTCCCGATATTGCTGAAAGTTTAGTCGTGGCTCGCAATATTACTCTGGCTAAATATCTGGATGCAAGAATCCATCTTGCTCATATAAGCAGCGCTAAAAGTGTTGAGATAATTAAAAGAGCTAAAAAAGAGGGAGTCAAAGTCACGGCCGAGACTTGTCCCCACTACTTTAGCTTAACTATTAAGGACATTGAAGAACAGGACTTTCCCGGTAACTTAAAAGTCAACCCTCCTTTAGGTGACCAAAGAGATCTTAAAGCTATCCGTAAAGCTTTAGCTGAAGGGGTAATTGATTGCATTGCCACTGACCATGCGCCCCACTCTCCGGCTGAAAAAGAACTCCCTTTTGAAGCCGCTCCTTTTGGTTTTATCGGTTTAGAGCTGGCTTTTTCTTTAACCAATACTTATTTAGTTAAAGAAAAGGTCTTTGATTTAAAAGAGATGGCTAACAAACTTTCGAAGCGGCCGGCAGCTATTGCCGGGTTGGATAAGTGCGGCGAAATTACTCAGGGGTACCCGGCTGATTTAGTTATTGTTGATTTAAGCAGGAAGTGGAAAGTAGAAGAAAAAAATATTGTTTCTAAATCCAAGAATACACCTTTTTTAGGCCGCGAGTTAGAGGGTGCTATTGAATATACTCTCAAAAAAGGTAAAGTTGTCTACGCCCGTTACAAAATAGCGAAATAGATTCTATGGAATTTGTAGCTGATTTTCATATCCATTCCAAATACTCCCGGGCCACCTCTAAGTCTATGGATATTCCTAACTTAGTTAAGTGGGCTAAACTTAAAGGGGTAGATCTTTTGGGCACGGGAGACTTTACTCATCATCTTTGGTATCAGGAATTAAAGAGATACTTAGAGCCGGATAAGAATAGCGGCTTATATATTTACCAGGGAATTCGTTTCATTCCTTCAGCTGAGATTTCCAGCATCTTCACTCAAGATGGCAGCGTTTATAGAGTTCATAATGTAATTTTAGCTCCCAGCCTGGAAGTAGTTGGCGAGATAAATAAAATGCTGGCTACTCACGGAAATATTGCTTCAGACGGCCGGCCGATTTTAGGCTTAAGCTGCAAAAAGCTGGTTGAAGAGCTGTTTAGAATATCACCGGACTTAATGTTAATCCCGGCCCATATCTGGACTCCCTGGTTTTCAGTCTTTGGGTCAAAGTCAGGTTTTGATTCCCTGGAGCCGGCTTATGGTAAATATACCGAGAAGATAACTGCTTTAGAAACCGGGCTATCTTCCGACCCGTTAATGAACTGGAGGGTTTCAAAGCTGGATAAGTATTCTTTAGTCTCAAATTCTGATTCTCATTCGCCTTCGCGGATTGGCCGGGAAGCCAATGTTTTTAATTGCGAACTTACCTATCAAGAGATAAAAAAAGTTTTAGAAAGTAAAGATAAGGAAAAGTTTCTTTATACTATTGAGTTTTTTCCCCAAGAAGGCAGGTATCATTATGATGGGCATAGAAATTGTAAGATAAATTTCCACCCTGATGAGACAAAAAAACATCAGGGTAATTGTCCGGTCTGTAAAAAGCCCCTAACCCGGGGGGTCTTGTATCGGATAGAGGAATTAGCTGATCGGGCAGAAGGTTTTGTCCCTGACAATGCTATTAGCTATAAGAATAGGATTCCTTTAGACGAGATAATTGCTGCGGCTAAGGGTGTAGGCAAACAGAGCAAGGCTGTTGAACGTGAGTATTTGGATATAATTTATAATGTTGGCCCGGAGTTTAATATTCTAAATAAAATGTCAATTAAGGAATTATTCTCCCGGGTACCCGAAAGAATAGCTGAGGGCATAAAAAAAGTAAGAGAGGGGAATGTAGAGATAACCCCCGGTTATGACGGCGAATATGGTATAATTAATATCTTCAAAGAGAGAGAAGAAAAGACAGAGGATCAATTAAAATTATTTTAAGTTATGAGAGGGGCAATAGTTTTTTATTCCTTTTCCGGAAATACCAGAAGAGCTTGCCTGTTTTTAAAAGATAAGGCAGCCTTCCTGGGGAGTAGTCTGGACCTGATTGATTTAAAGCTGGAAAAAGAAGTAACCTCTTTTTTTGCCCAGTGCCTTGAAGCCGCCTTAAACAAAAAGCCCGCGTTGATAGAGGCGAGTTATGATTTAGAAAAATACGATTTTTTAATATTTGCTTCTCCGGTTTGGGCTTTTACTTATGCTCCGGCTCTGCGCAGTTATTTAAATAAGATTAAAGGTTTAGAGAACAAAACAACTGCCTGTTTTTTAACTTTTGGGTCCGGGGCCGGAAAGAATAAAGCCTTAAAGGAGCTGGAAAATATCTTAAAGAGTAAAAAAGCCAGGGTATTATTCTCTAGGAACTTATCCGGGGCAA
>JAIWAR010000038.1:0-14359 GCA_048634245.1 Methanosarcinales archaeon
TAGACTACCCCTCCGGCATCAGTATCATGATAGTATATTTTCTTTAGCATACGCTCTGCTCCTTTTTAAATTATACCATCTTTTTTTAAAAACTCCCGCATATCTAAGGCTAAGTCTACATTCAGAATAACTCTTTTTTTGCTTACCGGATGGGTAAAATTTAAATAAAAAGCATGTAATCCCAAACGTCGGAATTTAACTTTGAAATCGCGCCGAAAAGCATACTTGCTCTCCCCTAATATCGGATGGCCAATCTCTGATAGCTGTATTCTTAGTTGATTGGTCCGCCCGGTTAGCGGCAACAGCTCCACCATACTCCATCCAATGAAATCCTCTAACACCCTATAAATTGTCTTCGCCGGTTTTTTTCTTTCACCGAATATCTTACCTTCTCTATCAATAATCTCACCCTCCCAAACTCCTTTTTTCTTTTGCAGGTTTCCCTTGATAAAAGCAATATACTTTTTCTTAATCTCTCTCCTTTTAAACTCCCCGGTAATTATATTCTGAATTTTTAAACTCTTGGCATAAATTATCAGGCCGGAAGTCTCCCGGTCTAGGCGATGGCAAGGAAAAACTCTCTCACCTCTTTCTTTTTCCAAAATTGAAGTTAAGGTAGTCTTTTCTTTTTTCGGCGAGGCTTGAATCAAAACCTTAGCAATTTTGTCAACTACGATTAAATAATCATCATTAAATACGGCTCTGAACGGTTCTTTCATCATTTATTTAAATTATCAATAAACATCCCAGGATGCTTCCCGTAAAATTAGCAAAGATATCTCCCAGCTCAAAACTGCGAAAAGGAAGAAAATATTGCCCTATCTCTATAAACAATCCCAGAGAAAAAGCGAAAAATAAACCGCAAGCCTTGGAATAATTTATCTTGTTTCGGGAAAAGGTATTTACGGCTAAAAATGAAAGTAAACAATACATTAAACCGTGGGTTATTTTATCCTGAAAAGGAAAAAGCAGCCGTGGGGGAACTTTGACAGGAAGGATAGAAAAAACAATAATAAGAAAAGAATAAATATAAGTAGTGACCCAGGAAAAAAGATAGCGCATTAATTTTAGAGGGAAGTTACATCTGCAGCCATTCCTGAGTTAACTCTTGCCGGTGATATTTAAAGATGTAATCATAAATACCTTCCTTGTGACTGTCGGAAATATGTACAAAGCGGATTCCTACTTCTTTTCTATCCAGATACTCTTTTTGCCATACTACCTCCCCGGAAATCTCCAAAACGTTATTGCCGGATAAAACAAGATGAAAATTCGTTAAATCCACAAGCTTTGGAGATAAAGACTTATTCAGGGCAACTTTTAAACCGCTCATGCTCAGGTTTTTAACCGTTGCTTTGGCCTCTGGAGAATCTTCTCCTTGAACGAATTTAAAGGGGAAAGAAACCTGAAATCTTAAAAATTCTCTCTTCTCATTCATAATAGCTTCTGTTCTTCAGCGCTTAGGCCGTCCTCTTTAAAACCTCATCTATTTTAGTTTTCAAAATTTCTATTTTAACCGGCTTAACAATATAATCTTCACCATATAGGCCGGCAGCTTTTATTTTTGAGCCAATGTCTCCTTTAGCGGTAAGCATTACCACCGGTATAGTTAATGCTCCCCGGGATTTTTTAATTTCTTCTAACACTTCAAAACCATCCATCTTAGGCATCATAATATCTAAAAGTATCAGATCTATCTCTTGAGAAGAAGCAATGTTTATCCCCTCACTGCCGCTGGTAGCTATAATTACTTCGTAATTTCCAGCCAGTTCCAAATTAGCTTTAACGAAAAAATTCAAATCTTCTTCGTCATCAATAATTAGTATTCTTTTCTTGTCCATTTTTCTACTTCTTTTCGATAATACCACCAAGCCCAAAGATGTCAACCCCGTTAAAAAGAATAGTCGTAATAGCTAACTCTCCTAAAGAATAGGCAAGATAACTCTAACCCGGGTCCCTTTACCAGGTTCACTATCAACCAGCAAAAAACCTCGGTGATTTTCAACAATAGTCTTAGACATTGCCAGACCTAAACCGGCCCCTTTCTTATCCCTTTTAGTGGTAAAAAATGGCTCAAACAGCCGGGAAAAATTCTCCTTGGGTATACCTTCTCCCCTATCGACTATTTCGATTACACAAACAGGCTCAGCTTTAGAAAATTCAGCTCCGGGGGCTTTATAAGTTTTAACCTTAACAATGCCTCCTTTAGGTATAGCATCAATCGCGTTTATAAGGATATTGAACAAAACCTGGTGCAATTGATTTTTATCGACCTCAATACGGATATCCTCTTTAGAAAATTCAGCAACGATATCTACGTTTATCAGGGAACTTCTATACTTAAGCAAAGACAGAGCGTCGTTAACTAAATCTCCGGGATGTATCTTTTCCTTTTTAATCTCTGAGGGCATAGCAAACTTTACTAAATTTCTAACAATAGTATCAGCTCTTAAGGTAGATTCTTTTATCTTTTCTAAAGCAATCTTGATATCCTTATCCTTAGATTGCAGCTTTTTCTCTAAATATTCAGTGCCCCCGAGAATAATTCCTAAAGGATTTTTTACCTCATGAGCTATACCTGAGGAAAATCTTCCTAAAGCCGCAAGCTTCTCTGACTGCACTAAGCCATGCTGGGCAAGCTTAAGCTTTTCTGTGGTTTGCCTTAACTCTTCATTTGCTTTTATGCGTTCCTCTTCTATTCCGATAGCCGAAGCGATGATCCCCAAAAACTTCTTATCCTCACTCCCCAGCAAAGGTTCATTCTTATAAACACCGCATATCACCCCTGCATATTTACCGCGGCATCTAACTGTCTGTCCAATATAGGTACGGAATTGATAAAGCGAACAAAAAGAATCTTTCCCCACATAAGGAGAATGAGGTAAATCATATACGGCCAAAGGCTCTTCTCCCCTTTTATTAATCACATCATAACAAATACTCCCGGAATACTTGCCTTCGATTATATAGCCTATCGGAGGATTATATCGAGCTAGGGAACAGTAAGCATCTTCTTTGGGATTAAGACGGTTATAAAAAGCTGAAGTTGTCCGCAAAATATTACCACAAAGGGCAACTAATCGTTGAATATTTTCTAAAGAATCAGCGCCTAAATTTAGTAAACACTCATTTATCTGACTTAGGCGTTCTTCATCCCTCTTGCGCTGGATAACTCCGGCTAAAGTGGTCGTGATCATATTTAAAAATTCTTCTTCTTTTCTCTCCCGTTTATGCCCCTTTTCTAAACAAACCTCCATCACCCCAACTACATTTCCAGCATAAATAATCGGGCTGCAATAACGGACATAAGGCCCTCCAATCTTATGTTTGGCGATAAAACTTTCTTTAGAGCCGTCATCAAATTGAAAATCTCCTAAAGATGCTGCCCGGCCGCAAACACCTTTACCAAAAGGAACCCGCCGGTACTCTTCTTGCAAAGCTTCAGGAAGCCGGTTTTGAGCCTTCATCATCAAAACCTGAGGTTCATGTTCTACAAGAAATATCGCCCCCATACCTAAAGAAGAAAACAAAGGAGCAGAAAGAACAACATTAAGGGCACATTTTAAAAATTCTTCCAAAGAAATGTTTTCTAAAGAAAAACATAGAAGAGAATTTATTGTCGCCTGAGTAAGGTAATTATGACGAATCTCCCCCTCTTGCCTGTCAATCTTAGTAAAATCTTCAATAGTCTCTATCACAGCTATGGTTCGGCCTTGCTTATTCTTTACCGGAGAAGAAATCATCTTATAAACTGTATCCACTCCTCCCAGAGAGATCTTTATCAATGTCCCTTGAGTTTTTTTACTACTCAAGGCCGCGCAAGTTGGGCAAACAGCACTAGAATTTTTGGAAAAATTACTGAAGATATTATGACATGTCGGCGCTTGGGGAAAACCTCTGCCGGAAAACCACTTCTTCATCTGTTTATTAATATACAGCGGCTCTCCTTCCGGAGATACTAAAGACACTCCGATACTAATATTATCAATTACCTTCTTATGCTCTATCATTTTTTCATCTTTGGCTCCACCCCGCTAAAAAAACTTACCTTAATATTTTAATCCTACTTCAAGAGGTGTCAAGATGTGCTTTTAATTTTATTCGGAATAAGAGTTTACATAAAGTAAATACGCTTTACAATACTTTTTATAATGGCTAACTATCTAAAAACACTAAAAGACATACTTTTCCCCTGCCTTTGCCTGCATTGCGAAAAAAAAATTCCTCAAGACTATCTCTGCAAAAAATGCTTTGGAAAAATAGCCTTTCTTTATTCTCCTCGCTGCCGCTATTGCGCTAAACCCTTAACCCTTGGTGCATCAAGCGCTTGCCAACAGTGCTCTGGCAAAATCTACCCCTATCAAAGGCTCATCAGCGCAACAAGCTATAAAGAACCTATGATAGGCTTGATTCATCTCTTTAAATACAAAAATTGCGATTATCTTGCCGGTTTCTTCGCCTCCTTAATGGCAAAATACCTGTCAAAGATTAACTTTAGCTTTCATAATTACCATTTTATTACCCCGGTTCCTCTACACCCCGATAAGTTAAAAATAAGAGGTTATAATCAAGCTAAGCTCCTGGCAAAATTGTTATCAAATTATTTTAAAATCCCTTTTAGAGATGATATAATAGTCAATACAAATATCCGGCCCTCACAGACAAAACTCCTCAAAGAGAAAAGAGAAAAAAATGTAGCAGGGGTATTTAGGGCAAAGGGAAATTTAAGCGGAAAAAGGGTAATTCTTGTAGATGATATTTTTACCACCGGCGCAACAATCAGTGCCTGCTCCGGCGCTCTAAAAAAAAGAGGAGCGGAAACGATTACAATAATAACTTTATCGAAAACATAAATTAGTGTTATGAAAATTCTAAGAAACTATATCCTTAAAGATTTCCTGTCGGTGTTCATCTTCTCGCTTCTTATCCTAAGCATGGTGATGCTCATGGGCAATATGATGAAAATATCCGATATGGTAGTAAGAAAAGGGGTCAATATTCTTGATGCCCTAAAAATCCTCTCTTTCTTCCTCCCCTATCTTTTAGGTTTTACTATTCCGCTTGCTTTTCTATTAAGCGTTTTATTAGTTATGGGTAGATTAACTTCGGATAACGAAGTCGTCGCTATCCGGGTAGCCGGTATATCTTTATTTAAGATTTTAAATATCTTCCTAATTCTTGGCTTCATCTCCTCGCTCTTTCTTTTCATTCTCAATGACCGGGTAATCCCGGATTTTCATTATCGTTACCGCAGTGAAATAAAAAACATTTACTCTAAGAATATCTCAGCGCTCATTGAGCCCGGGGTATTCCTGGAACATTTTGATAACTATATCCTCTATGTCGCCGATAAAGATGGGAACAAATTAAAAAATATATTTATCTACGAGATTGACGAAAAGCAAAAATCAACCAAAGTAACTTTCGCCAAAGAAGGTGAATTCATTGTCGAAGGAAATATTTTGAAAATAAAATTAGAAAACGGTTTCCGGGACGAGACTCTTTCTAAAAAAGAATTAGAACTCTATCGTCTCAACTTCAAAGTCTTCTTTATGGATATCCCGATTCAGAAGCAGGAAAAAGTAAAAGTAAGCAAAAAGCCCTCGGATATGCGCTTGGGAGAACTACGGAAAAAAATAGCCTTAATCCCTTCTCCGAAATTACTCGGTGAATTTCACAAAAGAATAAGTTTCTCCTTCTCATGCCTTGCCTTTATTATCTTTGGTTTTGGTGTCTCTTTAGCGGTAAAGCATCGTGAAAAATCTATAAATTTTGGCATTGCTTTTTTAACTGCCGGGATTTACTACTTACTGTTTATCCTGGGAGAAACCCTTCTTGAATATGGTTTCCTTGCCCCTATACTGGGCATGTGGCTTCCCAATGCAATCGTTATCTCCTTGGGGGGATACCTTATCTTTAAAAATGCGTATCCTAGATAAATATATTATAAAACATGTCAGTTTAGGGTATTTATTTATCCTTTCAATGTTTGTAGGGCTTTACTTTATTGCCGATATATTCACTAACCTCTCGGATATTCTAAAAGCCAAAACTCCTCTTTTTGTGCTCGCCCAATACTACTTAGCTTCCTTACCTTTAATAATCTTAAGGGTAAGCCCTCTGGCTATACTCATAAGCACGCTTTATACCTTTGGAGAGCTAAATAAAAATAATGAAATCGTAAGTATCAGAGCTACCGGCGTAAGCATCTTAAGAATAGCCTTCCCGATAATATCCTTTGCGTTGCTTCTTTCGGTATTAACATTCTTCATGCAGGAGAAAACCCTTATGAGGTCTCAGAAAAAGGTTGATGATATAAAGACGCAGTTTATAAAAAGAAACCTGTTTGCCTCCAATGAAGAAAAAAATCTTGCCTTTACCTCCGGAGATAGAATATTTTTTGTCCAAAGGTTCTTCCCTAAAAAAGGAATCTTATCTAATGTTATAATCTTTAAGGAGGGGAAGGACAGGAAACTTGAGAAAAAAATAGTCTGCCAAGAAATTGTTTATGAGTATGGGTTTTGGATTGCAAAAGGAATTATCGAATACACTCTTGATGCAGACGGAAATATACTCGGAACCCCCGTATCTATAAGGACACAGCAGATTAGTTTGAAAGAAAAACCCCGGGAGCTCCTCTTAAAAAGAAGTATTTTTTCTCAGTTTTCTTCTTTAGCTAACTTAAAAAAAGAAATTAAACGCCTTAAGACGGTAAAAGCCGGCAAGTCACTCTCAAGCTTAACTATCGATTACTATCAAAAGATAGCCGATCCCTTTTCGCATTTTTTTCTGGTTATCGGCATCCTTCCTCTAGCTTTAGAGATAAAAAAAAGAAAGGTGGCTCTTTCTTCTCTGGGAACGGGTTTTATTTTCAGTTTTATCTACTATCTACTCTCCTCCTTTAGCATTGCCCTGGGAAAGTCGGGAATACTCCTCCCCTTTCTTAGCGTAAGCCTAGCTCCTTTATTCTTCTTAGCTGTGGGGATAACCGGGCTTATTCTGATTAGATAAACACTAAATTCGAATATCGAAATCCGAAACAAATTCTAATTTTCAAAATTCAAAACAGAATAAAATGTTTTGGAAATTTTAATTTCGAATTTGTTTAGTGCTTTGGATTTAGGATTTCGAATTTTTATACAATCGGGGTATTTGCAGGGATAAGCGGCTAATAATCTCATAGGGAATAGTGCCCGCGGCCTTAGCTAAACTTTCAGCGTTTATTTCTAAATCTTTGATGCGGCCGATTAAAGTAACTTCACTGCCGGTCTTGATGTCTTTTCTGTCCCCCAGGTCTATCATAATATGATCCATACAAACCCTTCCGGCAAGATTAAAAAAACTCTTCTTAATAATTACTTTAGCCTTGCCGGATAAAGCCCAGGGATAACCATCAGCATATCCTATTGCTACTGTTGCGATATTTCTTGTGCCTTTAGCGACGTAACTTCGGCCATAACTTACGCTCATACCCCTATCAATCCTTTTAACAAAAATAATCTTTGATTTTAAAGACAGGATCGGCTTAACGCCTAAATCAATATTTTCAGCCGGCTTAATCCCATAAAGGATAAGGCCGGGCCTGGCCATATTAAAGTGAGCATTAGGATAATTTATTATACCGATACTATTAGCACAGTGACAGAACCTAAAAGATATTTTTTCTTTAGCTAATTGTTCGATAAAACGGTTAAAGATATCAATCTGGCGATTAGTAAAGTCCCGATCGCTGTCAGCTACGGGAAAGTGAGTATAAATGCCTTCCGGAGATAAATTCTTAAGTTTACTTAATCGCTTGATAAAATCATGGGCTTGTTTGTAACCAGGGCCTAATCTGCCCATGCCTGTATCAATCTTTACGTGAACCGGCATAACTCTCCTGACCCCCCGGGCTTCTTTGTCTAATTTGCGGGCAAAGCTTAAATCAACAATAGTAGGAATTATATTATACTGAATAAAAAGGCCGGTAAACTTATCTGAAACCGCGCTCAAAACCAGAAGCGAACCGCTAATATTATTCTCTCTTAAGGTAATCGCCTCTTCCACACTTCCTAAACCAAAAAAATCAACCCCTTTTCCGCTTAATTCCCGGGCTATTGGAATCAAGCCGTGGCCATAGGCTGATTGTTTTATGGTAGCAACTATCTTAACTTTAGGGCCAAGGTAATCCTTAACAAGCTTAAAATTACCTCTTAAAGCTCCCAAATCTACTTCTATCCACAAGGGCCTAATCATAATATAATCGTATTGCGTATTTTAGAGAATATATGAACCATACAACTAATTTTATACATCTTATAACTTTTTCCGAACTTGACAGGTTTTCGGGTGTAAATACAAAGGCTCTAATTTATCTAGGGGAGTAAACCTGCCTTTATTATAATACATTTGGGCTAAAGGCATAAGATATTTTGCCTGGGGGTAAACATCCTTAGAATAGAATTTCATCTCAGGCCTAAGGTTTAAAATCCGTTCTCTCAAAAGTCGATCATAGGTAATAAAAAGATAATCCTTGTCTATTTTTAAAATATCCTCCATTATGACTAATCTTTCTTTGCCGTTTTTAGTTACCTTTCCCTTCTCGCTCTTAAAACAACTAAGATAAATCAAATTCCGTCTGGCATCAGAGATAACCGCTAAATTTGGAGCCTTATCCTTACAAAGAAAAGCGCAAGAGTAAAAAGAAGGAATGACAATCGCCGGCTTTTCCTTAGCCATCATAAAAGCTTTAATAACACTAAAGGAAATACGCAAACCGGTAAATGAACCCGGGCCGGCGCCAATTACAAAAGCATCAAAATCAGCTAAGTCTATTCCTGCCCTCCTTAAACTCTTATCAATAAAACTTATAAGCTGAGAGGCTCCGAATTTAATCTTCCTGTTAAAATTGATCTCCTTGCCTTTCCCATACCTTATATATAGGGAGAGATTCTCACTTGAGGCGTCAACCGCCAGGACATTCATACCTTATAAGCCTTTTTTATTGAATTTAGCCTTTCCTGGGGATACCCTTTAACTGAAAACCTTAACTGACGGATATTTTCTCCGGAAAACATGAACTCTACCTTTATATACTTATCTACTTCATCTTTCATCTTATTGCCCCACTCAATTAGGGTTATTGTCTTTGCTGAATATAAAAAATCATCAATACCTAAGTCAAATATATCACTAAACTCCAAACGATACAAATCAAGATGGTAAACCGTTAAATTCCTTAATCCATATTGGCGCAGCAAGGTAAACGAAGGGCTTAAAACTCTTTTTTTATAACCTAACCCCCCTAATATACCTTTTACAAAGATAGTCTTGCCTCCGCCTAAAGCCCCTTCCAATATAACTACATCCTTTTCCCTTAAAACTCCTGCAAAAATCCTGCCATAGGCAGCTGTATCAATGGCGGAATTACTTTTTATCTTAAAAATGTGAGTACCCCTTAATTTTAACTCCGGATAGTTTATTCTTATCCTTTATCTTATAGCCCAAAGCTTTTGAAGTTATTTTCCCGATACAATAAAATTCATCTCTTAAAAAATTAAGCTTTTTTTCTCTTTTATCTACAGTAAAAATCAGCTCATAGTCTTCGCCACGATAGAGGTCACGCTCGCCCTTAGTAAGCGGGATGCTTTCTTTATCAATAACCGCCCCTTTTTTGCTTAACTTTAATATCCGGTATAAATCAATAATAAAGCCGTCACTGATATCAATCATCGAATTTAGCTTAAAGTTCTTAACTAAATATTGCGACTGCTTAATCCTCGGCTCAAAAGGTTTGTTAAACGGCCTCTTGCCTAATTTTCCGGTTATAAAAATATAATCCCCCACTTTAGCCCCAGACCTGAGAATGGGTTTTAAACAACTACCCACACCCCAAATATCTAAAATCAATTGGTCTGAGCTTGAAGTATCCCCGCCAACTAAAGAAAACTTATATTTTTTAGCCAACTTTAAAATACCGTTTAATATCCGCTTAAGGTATCTTTTATCTAGGCCCCTCGGTGAGCCTAAGGATACTCCGATAAATTTAGGAATTCCCGCACAGGCTGCAAAATCAGACAAAACCCTTGCCACTGCTCTTTTACCGATATTTTCAAAACTTATATTTTTTAATTTGAAATGAACCCCTTCAATAAATAAATCACTCTTCAGGAGTATCTTCTCTTTGCCAATCTTAGCTACAGCACAATCATCACCGATACCGGTTAATACATCTTTAGACGATTTAACCTTTTTCCTCAAATAATCTACCCACTGCAATTCATCCATAATTATTGACATTATAGATTAATTACCCCTAAATTCAATGGAAAAAATACATTCTGTCAAGACAAAGTAAAAATGTCCACCCCGGAGGTGGACAAAAATGATAATACCCTCCAACCAAACGACAGCATAGCCTTTCATTGACTTTTTTTCTGACAATGCTAATATTTAGGTAAAAGTAAAAGATAAAAAGAATAGGTGCATATTACTTGTTAGATCGATAAGATAAAAACAAATTATGTCAATAAGAAACCTTATAGAAAAGAATGAAATAATTAATAAATACATATTAATTTTAACTACCATTCTATTTATTTTTCTAGAAATACACGCGTTGAGTTTAAACAGTCATTTTAAATATGATTTAATAATGACTTTGATTCTTCTGGTATTTGTTTTCGTTATTCGAAGAGGAATACATCTTCACTGGTTTCATTATCTACTTTTCACTTTTTTCCTTACTGGGCATAATCTTGGAATGTATCAACTTTATGACAAGTTTCCTCTTGGTATTGAATATGATTATTGGGTTCACGGTTATTTTGGAGTTGTATCGACAATGGTGATTTTCAGGGCCATTACATGTAGAAGAGTTATCACAGATGCGAATACAATCATTTTTCTAACAATAATAATGGTTTTGGGTATTTCAGCAATTCATGAATTATATGAATATGCGGGAGCCGTGTTGCTAGGTGAAGGGGAAGGTGTATTATTTATTGGAGCCGGAGACATAGATGAATGGGATACACAGAAAGATATGTTAAATAATCTCATTGGAAGCATCATTGGCCTTATTGCCTACATTGGCTATGTAAATTTTAAAAAGGTTTTAAAAAATAAATCATAGCTATAGTCTGAAGAAACATCTAACAACTTCATACAGCGGACATTTTCGCTGCGTGATAACGCCGCTGATGTCGGCGTTAGATTTAAATCAATTATTTGAGGTTATCTCGTGAGTGATGACAAATTTGTTTTCCAACCGATAGGCGTTATTCATTCCCCGCATAAAGAAATTTCCAAAATTCCAATACAACCTGTCTTCTGCAATGACATTGAGGGTACAGTTGTATTAGATATCGAATATGCGGACGGATTGAAGGATCTGCAGGGATTTTCCCATATTTATCTGTTCTATTACTTCCATCAATCTCGGAAAATTTGTTTACGCCTAAAGCCATATCTTTCAGATCAGGAACATGGTATTTTCGCTACACGCGCTCCGCATCGTCCCAATAAATTAGGAATGAGTCTTGTTCGATTGGTAAGGATTAAAGATAATATCCTTTATGTCAAAGATATTGATATATTAAATGGTACACCTTTACTTGATATTAAGCCATATATACAAAGGTTTGATTCAAAGAAAAACACCAGATCGGGGTGGCAAGACACTATTTCAGATGATACTGCCTCTATGCGGGGTTTGAGACATTTTAAGAGATAGAAAAAAATCTAACATCTGACCGTAACCGCTGCGCGGTTCCGGCAGGTGAGCTTTATCGTTAGACTTATAAAAACAAAAAAATATGGTATAATATGTGTTATATGAGAGTAAATCGGAATAAAATCTATATTGGTAAAGTATCACAAAATGATGAAGGTTTTGCAAGAATATCTCCTGCAGAAAGAATTTCTTTTATGTGGGAACTCACGGCCGAATTGTGGTCATTAAGGAAATCGCCATATGTTGAACGAAGATTACAAAGAAATGTTACAAATTTTATTAAACAATGAGGTGAAATTCCTCAACAAACAATCCACCAATAGGGAAAAAGATAAAATAGACGTTAATTATTTGAAAAAAAATAAAAATGTCTAGCCAGCCAATCCAGCTGACCTTACTCCGCAGCTTCGGCGCTTCATAAGACAGCTGAATTTTGTGTTAGAGTAATATTAATAATAGCAAAATTGTGTTATACTTAGGTGACATGAAAAGTGACCAGTTACGAAAACACCATATAAAAGCATTTGCTAAATTGAGCATATATGACCGTTTATTTTGGACTTTCTCCCAAAATAGATTTTTCTCCCAATTCATGAATACCGAAGCAAAGAATATCAACAGAAACATACGCAAAAATGGCAAAAAATACTTCGGATCCTAAAATTTGGTATAAAACAAAAATGTCCACCTACGAGGTGGACAAAAAGGTTACTATGTTTTTGGTGAATGGGGGGTGGATTATTCCTTTATCACTTACTATTGCGGTAATTAGCTTATGCGGTGTGACATCAAAGGCAGGGTTACAAACATCCGCCCCGAAAGGAGTTATGTGGGCTTTATTGGCCATTTTTCTTACTTCATCTTTTTTTCTTTCCTCAATAGGAATTAATTTACCGTTTCTTAAGCTTAAATCAAAAGTGCTAAAGGGAGCAGCCACATAAAAAGGTATCCTATGATAGCGGGCAAGAACGGCTAATCCATAAGTTCCTATTTTATTTGCTGTATCACCGTTAGCGACAATCCTGTCGGCACCGACAATAATTTTATCAATCTTACCCCTTTGCATAAGAGAAGCCGCCATATTGTCACAAATAACCTTAACCGAAATTTTATTTTTAGACAATTCCCAAGCAGTAAGCCGTGCCCCCTGCAATAAAGGCCGAGTTTCGTCAGCATAAACTCTTATATTTTTATAAATTCTATTTGCTTTATATATTACCGAAAGCGCTGTTCCCTCGCCGGCAGTAGCCAACAATCCGGCATTACAGTGAGTTAAAATGCTGTCTCCTCTGCTAATAAGGCTAACCCCGTATTCCCCTATTTTCCGGCAAAGCCTGATATCTTCTTTGTGAATTAGTTCAGCTTCTTTTAAAATAGCTCTCTTTATCTCAGCTACACTTTTCTCTTTATTTTTGATAACAACCTCTTCTAATCTTTGCAAAGCCCAGGCAAGATTTACCGCTGTAGGCCGGCAGGATTTAAGATGCTTTAATGCCCGTTCAGACTCTTTAAAAAATCTCTTCTTATCTAAAGATTTATTTTTAAGCTGCAGATAAAGACAGTAAGCTGCGAAGACTCCGATTAAAGGCGCCCCGCGCACCTGCAGTTCTTTTATCGCCTTATAGCCACTATTTAACCCTTTGCACTCTCTCCAAACTTCTTTTAAAGGCAGCTTGGTCTGATCAAGATAAAATAAGCGTTTATTTTTAAACTTTATCGACCGCATTTTTAATGAATATTTGGTTTATTGTTATCACCGCGTAGGTGATAATTGGGTATAGGAAATAACCCTCTTATATTAGAAAAAACTGCCTCTTCTAATTCTTGCTCACTAACCCCTTTAATCTCCGCTGCTCTTAAATAAGTTTTAGTGATATCTATCGGGGTGGAAGGATTACCCTTTATCCTCATATAAGGAGAATCGGTCTCAAGCAACAGTCTATTTAAAGGACAACACTTTAGAGAAGATAAAATATCTTCTTTCTTCCTTAGAATATTAAGAGAAAAAGAGACAAACCCCCCTCTTTCAATAATCTTTTCTAAAAAATCTTCAGCATATGAAAAGCAATGAAAAATCACCTTATCATACCCGGAATAAAACTTATCCAGAATATCTAAAATCTTGGTATCTTCCCATCGATTATGCAGAATAACAGGTAAATCTTTAGATTTTGCCAGCCGGATAAAGACAGATAAGATATCCTCCTGCTCTTGTGGCAAAATAGGCGCCTTAAAATCTAAGCCGATTTCCCCAATAGCTACTACTTTTTCATTTTCATCAATTAACTTGGTATAATCATTAATTGTTGAGGATAAAAATTCCTCTCCTGAAAAAGGATGAAACCCTAAAGAGCTATAAACAAAATCATATTGCCTGGAAAGCTCTACTGACGCTTTCGCGCTATTTAAATCAATACTGGAATCGATAAAACAATAATTATTGCCCGAAGAAGCGATTACCTCTTCCCTGGCAATTTTAGAAAGTGAATTAAGATGGCAATGCGTGTCAACTAACATCAATACGCGGAAAAAGAGGTGATTCTTTACTTATGGTAAACTTTAAATCCGGGTTCCAAAAATTATCTCCTAAAGCCGGAGAACCCAACTCTAACCCTAACTGCCTATATATTGACTCGCTAATCTTAG
>JAIWAR010000039.1:0-14317 GCA_048634245.1 Methanosarcinales archaeon
ATTATTTATGCCGCTTCTGAGAAATTTTTATATCAAAAGCAAAGGGAAGACAGGAGTTTCAAAAAAATAGAGGTATTTAAGCGCGAAGAAATCCAGCATATTTTCTTTGACTCTTATTTTGCCGATATTCTTTATGTCGTTACCAGCCGCCATGTTTACAGATTAAGCGACCGGGTGGAAGAATTATTTTTCCTTTCGGATTCCGATAATGAGATGATTTTTACCGCCGCAAAGTATAAAGGAATACTTTATGTCGGAACAAACAAGGGGCTTTACTTTGCTTCCGAAGATAATTTAATTTGGAGAAAAATAAAAGCTTTAGGTGAAACTGCTATTTACTCTTTAGAACTGGGTGGAGAGGGCCTGTATCTTGCCGCTGGAAGAGGTGCTTATCTTCTTGAAGATGAAGAAAAAGTAAAAAGATTATTCACGACGAGGAGAGAAGAAGCAATCGATGAAGTGGGTTTGGTTGCTCAAGTTATTAAGGCCGATATTTTTGATAAAAACCGTCTTTGGCTGGGAACAAACCACGGCCTTTTTGTTTCTGAGGATAAAGGCGTCAATTGGAGAAAGCTGTATACACCGGGAACAGATAATCTTTTTATTAATTGCCTCACTCAGACAAAATTGCAGAGCAATACCGTTTATCTGAGTACGATCAAAGGTTTTTTTATGGTTGACTTTAAGAGTAACGTTTCTAAGCAGCTTTTTGAAGGGTTGTATTCTTCTTACGTTTGGTGGGCAGAATTTACTCCCGAAGGTAAAATTTATTTAGCAACTTCCAAGGGATTATTTGAAAATGATTATTTTACCTCGATTTATCCCCGGAATAGCCTGGAAGTGTTTTTAGAAGAGAGGCCTTTGTTAGAAGAAATTCAAGAGGCAGCTTTATCTTATAGAGAGATTAATTCTTTGGATAGCCTGGAGGCGGTTTTAGAAGAGGAACCTTTGGTAGGAGAGATTCAGGCGGCAGCCTTATTTTATAATGAGATTCGTCCTGATAAGATAAGCGGGTGGAGGAAAAACTTAAAGTATAGAGCGTTATTTCCCGAGGTAAGCGTGGATTACGATAAGACAATTTGGGGAACAAGCAGCGGTTCTCATTATGTCGGTCCTTATGATTGGGGAGTCTCTCTTAGTTGGGATTTGGCTGATTTTATTTGGAATCCTTCCCAAACCTCTATTGATACCAGGAGCAAACTTAATACCCAACTGCGGCTGGATATTCTTGATGAGATAAACCGGGTATACTTTGAAAGGCTGCGCCTGAAAAGAGAGCTTAGCAATATGGAGATGTCGGAGGAGGAGTTGTTTAAAAATAAGCTGAGGCTGGCAGAATTAACCGCGATTATCGATGGTTATACCGGCGGGTATTTATCTCAACAAATAAGGGAGCAAAATAAAGAGTAATAAACCTTTAGTTTTGATTCTTTGCGGCGGGAAGTCACTGCGTCTATGGCCGATATCTAAGAAGGTAAGCAAAAATTTTTTAGATGTTTTTGGGTTTTCTCCTTTAGAATTGACCATAAAAAGATTTCTGAAGGTTACGACCCCGGATAATATATTCTTAGTTGCCAACCAAAGCGAGAAAAAGGCTCTGGCTAAATTAAAATTAATTAAACAGAAGAATATTTTTTTTGAACCGGCCAGTAAAAATACCGCTGCAGCCATTCTTTTGTCTCTTTGCCGCCTGAAGAAATATTCTCGGCGAAATTTAATTATTTCACCCGTAGATACTCTTATAAAAGAGAAGGAAGAGTTTTATAAGGCTTTAAATAAATCTTTAGCGGTGGCCGGAAATGGCTGGATATGTACTTTGGGTATAAAACCGTCTTTGCCTACGCCAAACTTTGGATATATTCAGGTAAAGAAGGGAGGCAGAAGCGGCGTTTTCCCGGTAAAGAAATTCATTGAAAAGCCGACAGCGGCTAAGGCAAAAAAACTTATTGCTTCAGGAGACTGTTTTTATAATAGCGGAATGTTTGTCGCTTCCATTTCTACACTTATTGAGGAGTATAAAAAATACTATTCCGGCTATGAGCGATTTGCCGAAAATTTTGGGACTAAGAAGATTTCTTCCCTTTATAGGAATATACCGGATATTCCTTTTGATAAGGCGATAATGGAGAAGACAAAAAAAGCGAGGTTAGTCAAGGGGAGTTTTTCCTGGAAGGATTTCGGCTCTTGGCTGGCTATTTATGAAGTTTTACCTAAAGATAAGAAGGGTAATGTAACCAGAGGCAGTTCTTTTATTTATAAAGGCAGAAATAATTTGATTTATCTCGATAGTTTAAACAAAAAAGTTCTGGTTTTGGGTTTAGAGGATGTTTTTTTTGTAGACACAGAAGATTTTACCCTCATTACTACTCGCGCCCACTTGAATAATCTTAAGCCGGCCTTAGGGAAATTTAGGCAATGTCAGTAGATAGTTATTTTTACGGGCCGGTTCCTTCAAGAAGGCTGGGTTTTTCTTTAGGGGTTGATTTATTCCCAAAAAAAATCTGTTCTTTTGATTGCTTGTATTGTCAATTAGGCCAAAGCGGCAAGAAAACTATCAGGAGGCTTTCTTTTGTAAAATTTCCCAAATTCAAGAGAGATTTAAGGGAAATTATTAAAAAAAATTCCAAAATTGATTATATAACTATTTCCGGTTCCGGGGAGCCAACTCTACATAAGGATTTAGATAAAATAATTGCTGCGATAAAAAGGGTTACTAAAAATAAATATCCGGTAGCAGTAATTACCAATTCGTCTCTTCTCTACCGGAAGAAGGTAAGGAGAGAATTGCTTAAAGCGGATTTGATTGTTCCCTCTCTGGATGCCGCGACAGTTAAGACCTTTTCTAAGCTTAACCGTCCCCATAAGGGAGTGGTGCTTAAGAAAATAATTGAGGGCCTTATCCGGTTAAGAAGGGAATTTAAGGGTAAGATTTGGTTAGAGATAATGCTTGTAGCCGGGATAAATGATAATAAGGAAGAGATAAAAAAGCTTAAACAAGTAATTTCTAGAATTAATCCCGATAAAATTCAGCTGAATCTTCCCATAAGGCCGGCCGGGACAAAAGTGTCTTTGCCTAGCCAAAAAAGGGTAGAGAATATAAAGAAGGTTCTATCCAAAAGTGCTGAAATTGTGACAAAGTTTTCTCTTAAAGAAAGAGGTAACAAAACTTATGAAGATTTAGGAAGAGATATCTTGAATTTTTTAAAGGTGAGGCCGGCGAGTTTAGAAGATTTAATAAAATCTTTAGGTGTAAATCCTAACCAAATAATCAAACAGCTTTATTTGCTCTTAGAGCAGAAATTAATAAAAGAGTATATGCTTAGAAAGACAAAATATTTCATGGTGGGGAGCGCGCATACCCGCCCCGTTAATAAATCTAAAAATGATTAAAGAGAATGTTCAAAGAATCTTAAAGGATCTTCCCGGAAGTGTAGAGCTGGTTGCTGCCGCCAAAGAAAGGAGTGTTGCCGAAATTAAAGAAGCTCTGGAAGCCGGGGTAAGAATAATTGGGGAAAATTATATAAAGGAGGCTCAAGAGAAGTTTGATTTTCTGAGAAATAAAACTCAGTGGCATTTAATCGGCCATCTTCAAAAGAATAAGGTTAAGAAGGCGGTAAGAATATTTGATATGATTGAGACTCTTGATTCTTTGGCTTTGGCTGAAGTCTTAGATACGGAATGTAAAAAAGTAGGCAAAATTATGTCTGTTTTGATTGAAGTTAACTCTGCGCAAGAGTTCCAAAAACAGGGTTTATTGGCCGAAAATGTAGAACCGTTTTTAAAGCAAATCTTAAAATACACTAATTTAAAACCTATGGGGCTTATGACTATGGGACCTTGGCGGGATAATCCCGAGGAGCTGCGGCCGTATTTTAAAAAGACCAAGGCTTTATTCGATAAGATTAAAGCCGGCTATGGTAAAAAAATAGAGTGGGTTTATCTTTCTATGGGCATGAGTACAACATATAAAATAGCCATAGAAGAAGGGGCTAATTTGGTAAGGGTGGGAACGGCAATTTTTGGCGAAAGATTGTAATGCCAAATCATATAAAGGTGGGCTGGGAGATTGAGGTGTAACCTTTTTTGTGATAAGCCAGGGAAAGAAAAGTGTTTAAGCGAATATATATAGAATTAAAGCATCATGCGCCTTTTACCGCTTTTGGAGCGATTACCGGGATTGCCGTTATGGTTATTTTCCGTAATATTCCGGCTAAAGTTTCTTACAATTTGTTTTATATCTTCCATCCTTGCCATGTCTTTTTAAGCGCTTTGGCTACAGCTTCTATGTATGAATTGCATAAATGTCCGGCCACCAGGAAGAGGTGCAATCTTTTTATTTTACTGATAGTTGGCTATTTAGGCTCAATAGGGATAGCTACTTTAAGTGATTCAGTGATTCCTTATGTAAGCGAGACTTTGCTTGATATGCCCCACAGAGATATCCATGTAGGATTTATTGAAAAGTGGTGGCTTGTAAATCCGCTAGCAATAATTGGAATCGTCATAGCATATTTTCGGCCTTCGACTAAATTTTCACACTATGGACACGTGCTATTAAGTACCTGGGCTTCACTCTTTCATATTATTATGGCCGGGGGAACAACTTTGAGCTGGCTAACTTGTGTTATTGTATTTATATTTTTATTTTTAGCGGTATGGATTCCTTGCTGTGTAAGTGATATTGTATTTCCGCTTTTATTTGTGAAAGGAAAAAGTGAGGACAGGGTATGAGTAAAAAAAACAATAGTATATTTTTAGTCTTATTAGTTTTTACTTTTGGCTGTGTGCAAATGAGGGATTATACGGGTGTAAGGAACGGAGCTTTTATGCTGGACGTACAGACAGGATTTGACGCTGGGACAGATATGAAAGATTATTATTTGATCGGTAATGATATAGCTTTAATCGTCGGAGATAGCAAAAATGAGATTATTTTTAAAATCGGCCTGCCCGATAGAATTGAGGCGGCTTTAGATGGAGACGAGATCTGGCTGTATGAGAGGAGAGAAATAGATTTGTTTTTTAGAGACGGCCGTCTTAGGGGCTGGAGTCTTTTCGGATATGAAAAAGGTGAGAGTAAATAAGAGAAATAAAACTTTTTTTCGCCATCAAGCTGCATATGTAGCAAAAAATATTCTTGGTGATTATTTAATCCTTAAAAACAAAAGATATACTTTAATCGGAAAGATAGTCGAGACCGAAGCCTACTTGGGGATATCTGATGATGCCTCTCATAGTTTCGGAGGAAAGGTTACCCCCCGAAATAAGATTATGTACAAAAAAGGGGGCATTATCTATGTCTATCTTATTTATGGAAAATTCTGGTGTTTTAATATTATAGTCTCTAAAGAAGGCGATCCCCAGGCAGTGTTTATAAGGGCTATTGAACCTGTTAGGGGTATTGAGTTTATGAAAAGAAAAAGAGCCTTAGTCGATGTAAGAAAGTTAACTAACGGGCCTTGCCGTTGGACCCAAAGTTTTTCGATTGATAAGAGTTTTTTAGGCAAGGATATCACCGCCGGGGAGATTTTTATTTCTTCTGCCCCTGATAAAAAGTTTACTGTAGTTAAGGCTAAAAGAATAGGCATTGATTATGCTACCGAGTCTAAAAATCTACCCTTGCGATTTTATATTAAGGATAACCCTTTTGTCACCCCGGCATAATATGATCGCCGGAGAGCATTTAAAAATATAGAATATGATATATAAAACCATGGAAGAAACTTTTAAAAATACCTTAAAAAAATATAGTTTACTGGAGAAAAAGGATAAGGTGATTCTTGGGGTTTCAGGCGGCCCGGATTCGGTAGCTATGCTTTATCAATTTTTTCAGATAAAGAAAGACTACAGATTACAATTAGTCTGCGCTCATCTTAATCACAGTTTAAGGCCTGAGGCAGATAAAGAAGAGGAATTCATTCGAAAGGTTTGCGCAAAGTTAGAGGTAAAATTTATAAGCGAAAAAAAAGATGTGGGGAGTTTTTTCGACGGGGATTCTTTGGAACAGACCGCCAGGAATCTACGTTTAGATTTTTTCTCAAAGGTTTCTCGTCAGACTAAAATTAAAAAAATTGCCCTGGCTCACCACAAAGATGATTTAGCCGAAACAGTCCTAATGCGTTTAGTGCGTGGCACAGGCTTAAGCGGCCTAAGAGGGTTTCTTCCTAAGGCCAAGGTTAACAATTTAACCATTATTAGGCCGTTGATAGAGGTTAGGAAGAAAGAGATCATTAAGTGGTTAGAGAGCGAGAAGATATCTTACTGTATAGATAAGAGTAATTTTGAGGATAAATTTTTTCGCAATCGTGTAAGATTAAAATTATTACCTTTGCTGGAAGAGCTAAATCCTAATATTGTAAACAATATATATAATTTAGCTTCTAATGTTTCCCGGGATTACGATTTTATCTATACGTTTTCGCACAGTAAATTTCTTACTCTGAAAAGGAAAAAAGCCGGCAACAGCCTTTGTTTAGATTTAAAAGGCCTAAAAGAGTTACCTCCGGCTATATTCAATAATGTGATTCGTATTGCGATTGAGCGGCTAAAAGGGAATACCCGGAGGCTGGAGGCTAAACACCTGAATGAAGTGAAGGATTTGGTATTTACCCGGCCTTGGGGAAGTATTGTAGATTTGCCCGGTCTTATGGTAAAAAAACAAGAAAAAGTGCTGTTTATTCAATCCTTGATTTTATAATCCGATACAGTATAATAACTAGCGATGGCTAAAAAAACAAAGCCCCCCAAGCCTGATTTTTTAAGAAAGGCCTTCTTTCTAGTCCTTATTTTTCTGGGATTAGTCTGGATAGTGAGCCTTTTTAGCGGTGAACTGGGTGGGCTGACCAAGAAACTAACCTACACTGAATTTTACTATTTAATCGAGCATAATTTAGAAGATCCCACCGTAGAATGGGTTAAATTAAACGAAAATCGTATCTATGGCGGCTTTAAAGCAAGTAAGGGGGGAAAATATTTTCAGCTTTATATCCCTTTGGAGGACAAAGAGCTAATCAGTCTTTTGAGAAAAAATGTAGAGAAATTTGAAGTGGAGCCGCCGCATATCTTATCAAGTCTCTTTTATTTTTTTGGCCCCATGCTCCTGTTTATTCTATTTTTATGGTATTTTTCCCGCCGCCAAGGTCAGATGGGTTCTCGAGTCTGGTCTTTTGGAAAATCAAGAGCGGCAGTTTTAGATAAAGAAAAATCAACTCGTATTACTTTTGGCGATGTAGCCGGTATAGATGAGGCTAAGGAAGAGCTGAGAGAAGTAATAGAGTTTTTAAGAGACCCTAAGAAATTTCAACGGTTGGGGGGAAGATTTCCCAAAGGAGTATTATTGGTTGGGCCGCCGGGCTGCGGCAAAACCCTTTTAGCCAAAGCTGTTGCCGGTGAAGCTCAAGTTCCTTTTTTCAGCATTAGCGGTTCTGATTTTGTAGAGATGTTTGTAGGTGTAGGGGCCAGCCGGGTACGGGATCTTTTCGCGCAGGCAAAAAAGGCGTCTAGAATAGAGAATAAAGGATGTATTATTTTTATTGACGAAATAGATGCTGTTGGCCGGCAGCGTTTTGCCGGTATCGGAGGAGGCCATGACGAGAGGGAACAAACTTTGAATCAACTCCTTACCGAGATGGATGGTTTCCAGACCCAAGCCGGGATAATTGTTATGGCTGCAACTAACCGGCCCGATGTTTTAGACCCGGCCCTTCTTAGGCCGGGTAGATTTGACCGGCATATTGTAATTTATTCTCCGGATATTAAGGGAAGAGAAGAGATTCTAAAGGTCCATACTAAAAGAATAAAGCTGGCTAAAAAAGTTAATTTAGCGGCGGTGGCCAGGAAGACCCCCGGTTTTTCCGGAGCAGATTTAGAGAACCTCTGTAATGAGGCCGCGCTCTTAGCAGCTCGGCACAACAAATTAGCCGTAGAACAGTCAGAGTTGGAGGAGTCTGTAGAAAGGGTAATGATGGGGCCGGAGAAAAAGAGTAGAATAATTTCTACGCATGAGAAAAAATTAACAGCTTTTCATGAAGCCGGACACGCTTTGTTGTCTTTATTGATTCCCGAGGTTGATTCCATGACTAAGGTTTCAATTATACCGCGGGGAATAGCCGGAGGATATACTTTTACACCGCCTAAGGAAGATAGGTGGTATAGATCGAGAAAGGAGCTCTTAGGTGCGATAACCGTTGCTTTGGCAGGAAGGGCATCTGAGGAGATAAATCTAGAAGATATTACTACCGGAGCTATGAATGATTTACAAGAGGTTACCCGCATAGCCAAAAAGATGGTTTGTGATTATGGAATGAGCGAACGGTTAGGCAATTATACTTTAGGCCGTGCTCAAAGCCCGGTATTTTTAGGCCGGGATTTAACTCATGAGCGGGATTACAGCGAAGAAACTGCTAAGATTGTTGATGAGGAAGTAAAATGTATCGTCGATGAATGCTACGAGCGGGCTAAGAAATTGATTGAGGGCAATAAAGAAAAACTAAAATTATTAGCTGACGCTTTATTGGAGAAAGAAGTATTAGATGCTCAAGAGGTTAAGCGTATAATTGCCTTTAAAGATGAGTCCTGTTAGGAATTTTGTTTTATCAGGTAGTCGAGGAGATATTCCTAACGGGGTGAGAATAACCTACCTAAAAGTAAAAAACGAACAAGAAGCTCAAGAGTTAATGTCTTCTTTGGGCGTAAGCCCTGAGGGCATAAGAATTTTATCCCCGAAAAGTATATGCGCGGCCTTTAAGATCGAAGGAATAAAATCTTGGGAGGCAAATATAATAAAACAGCATCTTCTTTCTTTAGGGAGTGATGCGGCTTTAGCACGAGGAGCTTTAGTAAAAAGTATAAAAACCTCTGTTTTTATTTTTGGCAGTTTAAGCCAGTTAAGAAAGCTATCAGGTAAACTGCAAGCTCAGCCTTTTAGCTTAAAAGAGATCGCCAAAGACATCACCTCTTATTTGGATAATCTGGATAAGAAGAAGTTTATTTTCCGAGCCGGAAATAAAGTACTAAGGATAAGCGCACCGATTGTTTGCGGAATAATAAATGTTACCGAGGATTCTTTCACCGGAGACGGATTGATAAAATTGAGCAGAGGTTCAACTTCTAAAATTAAAGAGTTAGCTTTAAAGAAAGCGGAACAAATGATAAAAAAAGGGGCAAAAATTATTGATTTAGGCGGTGAATCTTCCCGGCCTTATTCTAAGTCAATAGATGCTAAATATGAGATAAAAAAGGTCATACCTGTTTTAAAGGCTTTACGAAAGCAGTTTAAAAAAATTCTTATTTCTATCGATACTTATAAATATCCGGTAGCAAAATCAGCCGTAAACGAAGGAGTAGACATAATTAATGATATTACAGCTTTAAGAAATAATCCTCAGACAGCGGCTTTAATTAAAAGATATAAACTAGGCTGCATATTAATGCATATGAGGGGCAATCCTCAGACCATGCAGATAAATCCTCATTATAAGGATGTAACTGAAGAGATATTTGATTTCTTTAAAGAAAGATTGAGCTTTTGCAGCCAAAGGGGCATAAGCAAAGAACAGGTACTTATTGATCCCGGGATAGGTTTTGGCAAACGCCTGGAAGATAACATTAAGATTATCAATGAGCTTTATAAATTCAAGGTTTTAGGACAGCCCATTTTTTTAGGGTTGTCGCGTAAGTCTTTTATTGGTAAGATACTTAAGGCTGTGCCCGGTAAGTGCTTAATAGGAACAATTGCCGCCAGTATGATTTCTCTTGATAGGGGTGCTAATATTTTACGAGTGCATGATGTAGGTGAGACGGTTCAGGCTATAAGAATAGCCTCAAAAATTACTAATAACTAATGGAATTCGCAAGGCTCTTACAGTGGAAAGCTGTTATTGAAGTATTAATTCTTTGGATTGTCATCTATAGAATATTCCTTTTTTTAAAAGGCACAAAAGCTGTTTATTTATTAAGAGGAATAATTATTTTGGTAATTTTCCTGCTTACTTTTCAAATGCTGGGGCTGCCTATTCTAACCCGGCTGCTTACTTATCTTTTTGCTTTTTTTCTAATTTTCGTAGTCATAATTTTTCAGCCGGAGCTAAGGGAAGGGCTTATCCATTTAGGTAAACGCCATATTTTTTTCATTGAACCAAAGAGAGAGGAAATCGAAAAGACTTTACGAGAAATCGTTTCCGCTGCCGGGGCTCTTTCTCGCAAGAAGAATGGGGCGCTTATTGCTATAAAGAGAGAAATGGGGCTTAAACGGTATATCGAAAGCGGAGTGGTCTTAAATGCTGAAATCACCTCAGAGCTATTACAGAATATTTTTTATCCTTCAGCTCCTTTACACGATGGGGGGGTAGTAGTTTCCGGGACAGAAATTATAGCTGCATCCTGTCTTTTCCCGCTTAGCGATAACTCTAGCCTGGAAAAGACCGTAGGTATGCGTCATCGGGCGGCAGTAGGCCTTTCGGAAAATTCAGACTCATTGGTGATTGTAATTTCGGAAGAAAATGGTTCAATATCTTTAGCGATAAATGGGCAGTTAACACGGAATTTAACCCCGAATGATTTGTTCACTATTCTTAAGGGACAGTTGGCAAAACCTCATTAAAAAAAGAGTATCGATATGGAATTTTTAAAGAAAATAAGCATTAAGAGGGCGATCACACATAATTTTTGGCTCAAACTTATTTCTTTGGTTATCGCTATTTTTGTCTGGCTTTATGTGAGCGGGGCGATTACTAGCGGGGGAAGAAGCCTGTGAAATTAGGAGTCAATGTCGATCATGTAGCGACTTTGAGAGAAGCTCGAGGCACGCTTTATCCGGATCCTGTAGTCGCGGCTTTGCTTGCAGAATATGCCGGATGCGATTCAATAGTTATCCACCTAAGAGAAGATAGGCGGCATATAAAGGAGCGGGATGTGATTTTTATTAAGGAGGCTATAAAAGTGCCGTTAAATTTAGAGATGTCTACCTATCGGGATATTGTTGATTTTGCCTGTGAAACAGTTCCGGAGCAAGCGACTTTGGTTCCCGAGAAGAGGCAGGAATTGACTACGGAGGGAGGCCTTGATCTTATAAAAAACCATACGAAAGTTAAAGGTGTGATAAAGAAATTAAAGAAAGCAGGGGTAAGGGTGAGCTTATTTATCGATCCTTTCAAAAAACAAATTAAAGCGGCTAAAGATTTAGGCGCAGACCTCATTGAAATTAATACCGCCGCTTTTTCTTTAAGCGCATCCCCCGCATCTTTAGTTAAAGAGATTAAAAAGATAAAAGAGGCGGCAAAGCTTGGGGAAAGTCTGGGGTTTTTTGTTGCTGCCGGCCATGGTCTTGATTATGAAAATTTAAAAGAGATAGTAAAAATAAAAGAAATAGGGGAGCTTAATATTGGCCATTCAATAATCTGCCGTTCTGTTTTTATCGGAATTGCTCCCGCGGTAGAGGAGATGATTTCTTTATTTAATAAGGGTAAGATAAAAAATGGTTTTGGGCGTAGGGATAGATATAATCCAGATAGAAAAAATTAGAAGCTCCCTGGAGAAATGGGGGGATAGCTTTCTAAACCGCGTATTCAACGCTCAAGAGTTAGAAAATATCTCCAAGGGGAAGATCTACTATCAGCGCATTGCTGCCCGTTTTGCGGCTAAAGAAGCAGTGATAAAAGCAATTTCTAAAGAGCATCCTTTGGCTTTAACTGATATTTTTATTCTCAATAAGAAAAACGGCGCTCCTTACTGTAAATTTAAGAAGAATATTGATATTGATATTTTTCTTTCCATAACCCATGTTGAAGATTATGCGGTTGCCTGTGCAGTTGCTCAAAAGAAAGCTTGATTCTCATAAAGGAGACTATGGGCATCTCCTGGTTCTGGGAGGTTCCTTAGGCCTTAGCGGTGCAGTTTGTTTGAGTGCTGCGGCAGCTTTAAAGGTTGGAGCAGGGTTGGTAACCGCGGGCGTTCCCAGGAGCTTAAATAATATTTTTGAGGTTAAGCTTACCGAGGTGATGAGTTTACCTCTACCTGAAGAGGGGGGTGCTCTTAGCCGGGAGGCCTTTAAAGATATAAAGAAATTTTTAGACAAAATTGATCTTATTATTCTCGGCCCGGGAGCAGGTCTTAAGAACTCTACTAAAGAATTAATTATTAGAGTTGTGAAAGATAGAAAAATGACAAATATTGAGATGCTGAAAAAGGAAACGAGTGTGTGGGCCACTAATTCCAATGAAAAACAAAGAGGCGTAAACTGGCAATTTAAGGTAGATGATGCCCGGCGAAAATTACGTTCGCTATACCCAACTATTTAATTTTTACAGAGCACTAGTAGTCCCTACAGAATAAACAAAAACAGATGTACAAGTGGTTGTAATGATTGTGAAAAGGCCTGTCCAGTGCAAGTGCCAATACTGTCATATGACAAGAATATAACAGATAAGTCTTGTACAAATTGTGGAGAATGTATAGATGCTTGCAAGGAAGGAGCGCTAAAAATAACTCTAAGGTTTTAATTCAACCTCTTTACATTCTTCTTTTTATTTTATTCTCCATTTGAGCGTCCTTTTCAATCCGCACCATTTTACACCGTAGCAAATGTCAAATTGATCAGACCATAACCAGTCACATTGCTAGGTACTGCCGGAGGCGAGATAGGCAGGGCGTTTTCAATGAGCAGCTCTTTGATTCCGTCAGGAGTTATGCTAGAATTTTTGCTGAGTAACAATGCAGCAGCTCCCGCGGCATGAGGCGCTGCGGCTGATGTTCCACCGAAAAGCATTGACCGCTCGGGTAAGTTAGAATACGCATAATTAGAAACCTCCGTTGGCGCTACAATATCTTGCTTTGATCTTCCATCGTTTGTTCGACCACGTGAGCTATAAGACATAAGTTCCCAACTAGTACAATTGAAAGCACCGACAGTTAGTGATTTATTAGCAGTCCCACATCCACCAAGGCTACTATTTTGTACGATGTACTCCGGCGAATTGTATGGTGTGTAGATCTCAAAATGGACATCTATGGTGGCATTGTATCTGTATATCATAGCATGATAATAACCAGTTACTGGCGCA
Organism: Methanosarcinales archaeon; assembly: GCA_048634245.1. Classification (GTDB taxonomy): domain Bacteria; phylum Omnitrophota; class Gorgyraeia; order Duberdicusellales; family 4484-171; genus Susulua. The sequence continues at coordinate 13,059 of JAIWAR010000039.1, forward strand.
TAGAAACCTATCATCTCAATCGGGATGTCCCCTCTATTGCCGTTTTGCTCTCTGTCTGATACGACACGGTATTGGAGTGTCGGATCGAATATTTCCATATCGTAATCCTGGGTTGCGTTTCTCCATGAATCATTCCAACTTAAACATATCTGGAGGTAATAACCTTTCTCTACGAAGAAGGATAGGCTTTCATCTTCTCCGTTGAAATTATGGTATCCATTCCCATCCGGATCATAGAACCAACCCTCCCAGTGTTTTTCAGCGTAATTCCCTGCACTATTTGCCCAGACAACACCCTTTTCAACCGCCTCGTCTATCTTCTTATCCCAGCTATCAGTACCGTCAAATAAGCCCACTAACATCCCCGCTGAGTGAGATATTACATCTACATTTTGTTCAATTAGCCAATCTGCCGCAACATCGAACTCAAAAACATCAAAGTAATTCACCAGAAACAATTCCGCATCAGGCGCAACGTCATGTATTATTTCTGCGCATGCACTGCCGTGTATTTCTCCACCGCCGGTTATGTCTCCATCTGCCCTAAAAGACATCACCGTCATATTTCTGGGTAATTCCCCGCGTTCTTGTAGTTCCTCGTATCCCTCAAACCCAAGGTCTAACACTGCAACCTTAATACCCTTACCAGTCACGTTTAACCCATGTAACTTGTCTGCATGCATACACTCGACACCTTCGCTCACCATCGCCTCTAAGTTGGGGTGGAGTGGCTCATCCACATAACTAACGAAGTCCAGTCCTGCAATATCGGTAATCCTGTTTGTGTATATCTTAGCCCTCACAACATCCCCATCCACATTCAGAATCTCAATCACATAGGGCTTGAGTTCCTCAACGTATGCCGGATCTTCTCCCATCAGGTAGATTTTTACTATCATCGGGGTCAGCGGACCACCTATCGGCGGCGGGATATTCCGGATCATCTCAGGACTCATCTTTGGGTGCTTGTAAACAGGAGTAAATGAATCTTCAGTTGCACTCACCTCAATATAGGGATGGAGTGGCGTATCCACATAACTAACGAACTCCAATCCCGCAATATCTGTAATCCGGTTTGTGTATATCTCAGCCCGCACAATATCGCCCTTCACATTCAGAATCTCGATCACGCAATGCTTAAGCTCCTCGACGTATGCTGGGTCTTCTTCAATCAGGTATATTTTAACTATCATCGGAGTCAACGGACCACCTATCGGCGGGGGTATGCTCATAATCACTTCAGGACTCATCTTTGTATG
>JAIWAR010000040.1:0-14213 GCA_048634245.1 Methanosarcinales archaeon
AGCCATTGTTGGCAATAAGATTATTTGTGGCTGGGCTTGTCCTTTTGGCGCTTTGCAAGAACTTATTTACAGCATACCAATTTTACAAAAAATCAAAAAAAGGAAACTTCCGTTTGTATTCACAAACGCAATCCGCGTGTGCCTTTTTATTGCCATGCTTTTTTTCCTGTTTGGAATCATTGGAGGACGCAAAGGGTTTGTGATTTATCATTATATTAACCCTTTTAACCTGTTTAATTTTGATTTCGAAACATTCAGTATTTTGTTAATAGTAACCATTGCTCTGTTGACATCGCTCATTGCTTACCGCCCGTTTTGTCAGTTAATTTGTCCTTTTGGCCTTGTTTCCTGGATAACTGAGCGGTTTAGTATTTTTCGTGTTCGAATTGATAAAGAGAAGTGTACCCAATGCGGTGCCTGCATAACGGCCTGCCCCCTGGAAGCCGCAAAAGGACGGGTTAACGGCAAGAAAATGCCGGCAGATTGTTTCAGCTGTGCCCGCTGTTTGAACGTTTGTCCGGTTGATGCTATTCACTATACATCTTCTTCAAAGAAAAAAATAACAAATACTTCAACAAGTATTAAAGGAGAGGAAGAAGAGTAAAAAAGAGAGCTTGATTTATATGCAGGAAGAGCTGGATACGGAAATTACGGAAATTATTCAACGGACTCATAATGTAAAGAGCTTCCGGTTTAGAATAAAAGAAGATGTGGATTTTAAACCGGGTCAATTCTTTTTTGTTACAATAAAGATTGGAGGGATAGAAAGGACTAAACATTTCTCCTTTTCAAATTCTCCTACAGAGAAAGGGTATGTAGAATTTACCAAAAGGATAACTGAGAGTGAATTTTCAAAGGCCTTAGATAGGTTGAGGGTCGGCGATTGGGCAAGATTAAAGATGCCTTACGGCGCTTTTACCTTTGAAGGTAAATACCGGAATTTGGCCTTTCTTTCAGGCGGCATAGGTGTAACTCCCATAAGAAGTATTATAAAGTTTGTTGTGGATAAAAAGATTTCTACAGATATGGTATTTCTTTACGGTAATCGTATGGAGGCTGATATTATATTCAAGGATGATTTTGATGATATACAAAGAACAAGTGGCAATTTTCGTGTTAGGTATACTCTGACAGGGCCTGATACGGGTAGCGAAAAATGGCCCGGCAGAAGAGGGTATATAGACGCCGATATGGTAAAAGAGGAGATTCCTGATTATAAAGAAAGGGTTTTCTATATCTGCGGCCCACCTATTATGGTCGTGACTTTAGTCGATATATTAAGAAATAGTTTGGGCATTGCAGAGGATAGTATTAAGACAGAAAACTTTACGGGATATTGAAGGAAAAGGAGGAGTGTTGTATGGCAGTAGAAAAAGTTGGTGAAGAGTATAGATGTAACATTTGTGGTAACGAAGTTACTGTGACAAAAGTGGGCGGTGGAGAGCTTGTGTGTTGCGGGCAACCCATGGAGAAGATTTGATAGGAAGCTAAGAGGGGGATAAATTATGGGAAAATCTATAAAAGGAACAGAGACAGAGAAGAATCTCCTCGCGTCTTTTGCGGGAGAATCACAGGCCAGAAACCGCTATACCTACTTTGCTTCTGCAGCAAAAAAAGCGGGCTATGAGCAGATAGCGGCAATATTTTTGGAAACCGCTGATAATGAGAAGGAACATGCGAAGAGATTTTTCAAGTTACTGGAAGGCGGTGATCTCAAAATCCAGGCTTCATATCCCGCTGGAGCCATAGAAGATACTGCAACAAATCTTGAAGCGTCTGCAATAGGTGAGAATCTTGAATGGACAAAGCTCTATAAAGAAGCTGAGGATATAGCTCGTCAAGAAGGTTTTGAGGAGGTAGCGGTTCAGTTTAAAGAGATCGCCGAGGTAGAGAAGGAACATGAGAAGCGGTACAGAAAACTGTTTAAGAATTTAAAGGAAGACAGGGTATTTAAAAAAGATATTGTAGTTAAGTGGAAGTGTCGAAATTGCGGCTATGTTCACGAGGGAAAAGAAGCGCCCCAAGAGTGCCCGGCGTGTGTACATCCGCAAGGTTTCTATGAATTACTTTGCGAAAACTATTAGCATTCGGTAGAGTAGCCAGTATAATATAACTTAAGGCTGATTAAACGGTAATTTAGCTTATTGGCATAGCGATTATAGGCAATTAAGGATTTAGAAAAAAGGAGATTGTGCGAAAGGCAATTCTTACCATACTTTTATCTTTTCTGCCTGTAGTTGCGGTAATAGCTGAAGAAAAAAGCAACAGGGATGTTCCGCCGGGCATGGAAGTTATAACAATAAACAAAGTAAGGCATATAGTCCCAAAGGGCACAAAAATATATGAGAAAGACGGGGTACAGGTCTTAGAGGGTAGGAATGAGTATATAGCCGGACGTTTTGATGTTATAGATAAACGTTTGGAATCTCTCACAGAGACAGAAAAGAAACTCGTCTTGGATGTTGAGCAGCTGAAAAAAACAATAGAAAAGCTGCAAAAGAGCAATAAAAAACTTCAATTAGAAATTACAACGCTTAAGGAAGCCAGGGAACCCGGGGAATAGAATCATTTAACAAAAAGAAAACGCGAATGATTTTTAACCTTATATAAAGGAGGATGAATGTATCCGATATTGTTTAAACTGGGGCCGATTACAATTTATACCTACGGAATTTTTGTTGCTTTAGGAGTGGCGGCCGGATATTTTGTCTGCAGGGGGGAGGCGGATAAAGAGGGTATTTCCAGGCAGGTTTTTTCAAATATTTTTTTTTGGGTTTTAGTTACCGGTTTCATAGGCGCAAGAATAGCTTATATTTTAATAGAGTGGGAAAGGCTTTTAGCTAATCCCTTTGGTGTCATTTTCAGCCGCAGCGGTTTTGTTTTTTATGGAGGAGCTTTAGGAATTCTAACCGGCTTTATCTTAACCAGAAAATACAAAATTAATTTTTTAAAGTTTGCGGACATTGTAGCTTTAGGTATCCCTCTAGGACATTCCTTGGGCCGGATTGGCTGTTTTTTTTACGGATGTTGTTATGGTAAGCCTACAACTTCGGGTTTAGGGGTTTTGTTTCCGCCGGAATCCGCAGCCGGCTTGTCCGGGGTAAAAGTTATCCCTACACAGTTAATTTCAGCTGTTGTTTTGCTTTTAATATTTTGTCTGCTTTCATTTTTAAAGAAAAGAAGGAAATTCAACGGCCAGATTTTACTTTCCTATGTCTTTCTTTACGGAATTTTTAGATTTATCATCGAGTTTTACCGGGGGGATCCCCGGGGGGAATTTTTCACACTTTCTACCTCGGGATTTATCTCTTTAATCTCAGTAGCTGTGAGTATTTTTTTCTATCTTAGGTGGAACAAAAGGCCGGGCTTGATTCACTCTTAAAAATGAGTATAATAAAAAATTATGATTAAAATAATGCTTGCTCAAATTAACCCTACGGTGGGGGACCTTGAGGGAAATTACGCCAAAATCATTTCGGTCATAAAAAACGCAAAGAAAAAAGCCGTAAATTTAGTGGTTTTTCCGGAATTAGCCTTAACCGGCTACCCTCCGGAAGACCTTTTGCTTAAGAGCCATTTTATTGATAAGAATAGGCATTTTCTGAACTTGATAAAGAAAAGGTGTACGGGAATAACCGCTTTGGTAGGTTTTGTGGATAAGAGTGTTTCTACAGGTGCTATACACAATTCCTGCGCTGTGATTCGGAACGAAAAGATCGAGGATGTTTACCGAAAAATAATTCTGCCTAATTACGGGGTATTTGATGAGGAGCGGTATTTTTGTTCCGGCAGTGACTTGCCGATATATGTACTGGGAGATTATAAATTTGCGGTAAGTATTTGTGAGGATATTTGGGAAGAAAAGATTATTAATTCGTTAAAAGGAAAAAAACTTGATTTTATAATTAACATTTCTGCTTCCCCATTCCATTTAGGCAAAGTAAGTATCAGGGAAAAAGTTTTGTCTTTTGCGGCTAAGCGAACAAAAAGTTTTCTCTTTTACTGTAATTTAACAGGCGGACAGGATGAGCTGGTATTTGACGGAACCAGTAAGGTTTTTTCATCTTCAGGTAAACTTGTCGCTTACGCAAAGAGATTTTCTGAAGATTTACTTGTTTTTAATTTTCACAAGAGGAAAAAATACCCTTTGAAAAAAGTTATAATCCGGAAAGTCGAGGAAGCTTTTTTAGCTCTACGCCTGGGCCTTTATGATTACGTTAGGAAGAATGGGTTTAAAAAAGTAATCGTAGGGGTAAGCGGAGGAATTGATTCCGCGGTTGTGGTTGCTTTGGCTTGTTATGCTCTGGGTAAAGAGAATGTTCACGCTCTTATTATGCCTTCAGCGTATACTTCTTTGGCTACGTTTGAAGATGCAAAACGGATATGTAAAAATTTAGGGATAAAGTATTCAACGGTAGAGATTGGCAGGATTTTAGAAGTCTATTTTAAAGAGTTTAAAGCTCATTTTAAAGGAAGAAAATCTGATGCGACTGAGGAAAATCTCCAGGCCAGAATCCGGGGAAATATTCTAATGGCTTTTTCTAATAAATTCGGCTACCTGGTGATTAATACCGGTAATAAAAGCGAGACTTCCTGCGGCTATTGCACTCTTTATGGCGATATGGTTGGCGGTTTTGGGGTTTTAAAAGATGTTACAAAGGAGCTTGTATATAAAATAGCCGGCCATTTAAATAAAATCGGCTCCAAGAGAGTTATTCCTGTTTCAGTGATAAAAAGGGCGCCTTCAGCAGAGCTTAAACCTAACCAGAAAGATACTGACAGCCTTCCGGACTATGGCCTTCTTGATCCTGTTCTTAAGTTGTATGTGGAAGAGGATTGTTCTTTGGATGAGATAACCAAGCGGGGGTTTAAGCGGAGTTTAGTTAAGAAGGTAATTAGAATGGTTGATTCTAATGAATATAAACGGCGCCAAGCACCTGTAGGCATAAAAATTACCCCCCGGGCTTTTGGTAAAGATAGGCGTATGCCGATTACCAATAAATTTTCTCAATAGCTAAGATGGCAAAAGTTTTTATAGGTGTTGGATCCAATCTAGGCGACAGAGCCGGCTATATCAACAAAGCAATTGATTGCCTAAGAGAGGCTTCGGCAGTTACGGTTGAGAAAGTATCATCAATGATTGAGACTGAGCCCTATGATGCTCCGCTTCAGGATAAGTATTTAAACGGGGTTATAAAGCTAAAAACTGGTTTAGGCGCTAAAGAGTTATTAAAAAAATTGCAAAGCATTGAAAAGGATTTAGGGAGAGTCCGTTTAGCTAAAAACGCTCCCCGAACAATTGATTTAGATATCCTTTTATATGATGACAAGAAAATAGATGAGCCTGAGCTTCAAGTTCCTCATCCCCGAATGTTTGAACGGCCCTTTGTAATTGAACCGCTTTTAGAAATTGAACCGGAATTTATCAAGATAATAAAAAAACCGCGAAAAGAGGATAACAAGAAATGATTGTTACCGGAAGCATAGAAAGGGCAAGAGAAATATGCCGGAGCAGGCAAAGAAAAGGCAAAATAATCAGTTTTGTCCCTACCATGGGGGCTTTACACAAAGGGCATCTAAGGCTGGTTAAAAAAGCCGGGGAAGAGAGTGATTTCTTAGTGGTGAGCATTTTCGTAAATCCTGCTCAATTTGGGCCGGGAGAGGATTATAAGAATTACCCCCGGGATCTTTCCAAAGATAAAAGAGTTTTAAAGACAGAAGGCGTTGACTTATTATTTTATCCTAAGGTGAATTCAATTTACCCCCGGGGTAATTCTGTGTATGTTGATGAGAGTGATTTGAGCAGGGTATTATGCGGAAAATCGCGGCCAGGGCATTTTCGAGGTGTTTGTAGTATTTTGGTTAAGTTATTTAATATTATCGGGCCGGATATCGCTTATTTCGGCCAAAAGGACTATCAGCAAGCTCAAATTATCAAGAAGCTGATAACTGAACTTAATTTTCCGATTAAAGTAAGGGTTTTACCCCTGGTCAGGGAAGAGGATGGCCTGGCTATGAGTTCGCGCAATATCCGCTTAAGAGGCCAGGCCCGGAAGGATAGCCTTTGCCTTTATGAAGCCTTATCTTTAGCAAAGAGGCTTATAAAAGAGGGTAAAAGGGATACCCAAGAGGTAATCAATCAAATGAAACAGGTTGTCAAATCTAAAAAGTCGGCTAAAATAGATTATATTGAAATTGTAGATGCCAAAAGTCTTAAAAAATTAAAGAGAGTAAAAGTAAGAGTTTTAGTTGCTTTGGCTGTGTATGTTAAAGGCGTGCGTTTAATTGATAATATTATTTTAAATGTCAAAAAATAAGAGTGTAAAAATAGGGATAGTTGGCTGTGGTGCAATTGGGGCGGGAGTCGCTTTATACATTGAGAAGAAACTATCGTCTTTGGCTGTTGTTTATGCTTTAGCTGATAAAAATATTCAGGTGGCTAAGGCGTTGCAAAAAAAACTGCGTTGTTCACCTAAAATATATGATAATGCCGCCTTGGTTGAAAAAGTGGATTTAGTTGTTGAAGCCGCTTCGATAGCGGGGGCTCGTTTTCTTCTAAAAAAAGCAATTGCCTGCCGGAAAGATATTATTATTCTTAGCGTAGGCGCTCTTATTAACAAAACCAATATTTTACGAGAAGCTGTAAGAAAAAAAGTAAATATCTATGTCTCCTCAGGGGCTATTGTAGGAGTAGACGGCTTAGGTGCTTTAAGCCTCGGCAACATCAAGAAAATATCCTTAACTACATCTAAACCGCCGCGCGGACTTATCGGCGCGGATTACTTAAAGAAGAAGAAAATAGATTTAACAAATCTGAAAAAAGAAAAAGTTGTATTTAGGGGGGGTGTGAAAGAGGCAATACGGTATTTTCCTAAAAATATAAATGTAGCGGTTACTTTACTTTTGACCTCAGCTTTTAAGAATATTGAGGTTTGTATAAAAGCTGACCCTAAAATAAAAAGAAATATTCACCGCATAGAGGTAGATGCCGCGGAAGCTAAATTGAGCATAGAAATTAGCAATATGCCTTCAAAATCAAATCCTAGAACAAGTGCTTTAGCTATTCTTTCCACACAGCAGTTATTAAGGAAGATTTTTTCTCCTCTTAAAATCGGAAGTTAATCTTTAACCTTTTTTAGCATGGATGATTATATAATTGTAAAGGGTGCTAATGAGCACAACTTAAAGAAGGTTAACCTGAAAATACCCAAGAATAAGCTGGTTGTAGTTACCGGCCTTTCAGGTTCCGGTAAATCATCTTTGGCTTTTGATACTATTTATGCTGAGGGACAGCGTCGCTATGTTGAAAGTTTATCCAGCTATGCCCGTCAGTTTTTAGAGCAGCTTCAAAAACCGGATGTTGAGCATATTGAGGGGCTTTCTCCTGCTATTGCTATTGAGCAAAGAACCGCAGGAGGGTCTCCCAGGTCTATTGTGGCTACTCAGACCGAAATCTATGATTATTTACGTTTGCTTTTTGCTCGTATTGGCCGGCCTCACTGTTTCCGGTGCCTAAAGCCGATCACCAAACAAACACCGCAGGAAATAATAGACAAGGTTCTTCATTTTCCTAAGAATCGTAAGATTTTCATTCTTTCCCCGATAGTTAGAGGCAAAAAAGGCCAATACCAGACTCTATTTAAGCGATTGCTTAAAGAGGGGTTTGCGCGGGTACGGGTTAATGGTGAGATCTATGAGTTAGCTGAGAAAATAAAACTTGCCAGGTATAAACTGCATAACATTGAAATTCTTGTTGATAGAATTAAGGTATCTGCCGATTATAAAGAGAGGATTGCTGATTCCGTAGAAACAGCTTTAAAATATTCCGGCGGATTCTGTTTGATCTATGATGAAAGTAGCTCTGAGGCGATTTTATTTAATACACAGCTAAGCTGTAACTTCTGCGGAGTCTCTTTAGGCGACATGGAACCACGAATGTTTTCTTTTAACTCGCCTTATGGGGCTTGTCCGGCTTGTAAAGGGCTGGGTATAAAATTGGAATTTGACCCTGAGCTTATTATTCCTGACTCTAAAAAGAGCTTAAGAAACGGGGCGATTGCAGCTTGGCGAAGGGGGAGCCGGGGCTATATCATGTATTATCTGGCACTTTTGCGGGAGATAACTAAAGAGTTGGGTATATCAATGGATATTCCGTTTAATCGTTTGCCAAAGAGGATAAGAGAGAAGATCCTTTATGGCACTGAAGATACCTATGTTTGGGGTAAGCCGCTTGAAGGAGTCATTCCTAATTTAGAAAGACTGTTTAATACCACTGATAGCCAATACCGAAAAACAGAGATCGCTAAGTATATGTCGAAATTGTCCTGTCCTCAGTGTTTAGGACAACGTTTGAAAAGGGAAGCTTTGAGCGTTTATGTGGGTACTAAGTCGATATGGGATATAATAAAAATGAGCATAGAAGAGTGTTTTGATTTTTTTTCTTCGCTTAAACTCACGCCTTTTGAGCAAAGAATCGCCCTTCCGATTATAAAAGAGGTAAAGAAACGGCTTAACTTTTGTATTAATGTGGGGTTATCTTATATTTCTTTAGACAGGCTAAGCTCTACTTTGTCGGGAGGGGAGGCGCAAAGAATAAGATTGGCGACTCAGGCCGGGTCATCTCTTTCCGGGGTGATTTATATCCTTGATGAGCCGACCATCGGGCTGCATCCACGTGATGATCTAAGGTTAATTAACACCTTGAAAAAATTAAAAGATTTGGGTAATACAGTAATTATTGTTGAGCATGATGAACAGATGATTCAAGCTAGCGATTGGATAGTTGATTTGGGCCCGGGAGCAGGAGTAAAAGGGGGGAGGATTGTTTATTCGGGAGAAAAAAAAGGATTGCTCGCTCAAGACACTTTAACTGCTAGATATTTAAAGGGAGAGGAATCTATACCTAAACCGTCACAGAGAAGGCCTTATAAAAATAAGTTAACCTTAGAGATACGGGGCGCTTGTGAGCATAATTTAAAAGATTTAAATGTAAAGATTCCTTTAGAAACTTTTGTCTGTGTTACCGGAGTTTCCGGTTCGGGTAAATCAACCTTAGTAGAAGATATTCTTTATCGGGCTTTGGCTAAGACTCTTTATAATTCACGGGAAAAACCAGGCAATTTTAAGGGGATTGATGGTGTGAAAAATATTGACAAGGTAATTATCGTAGATCAATCTCCGATCGGCCGGACCCCCCGTTCTAATCCGGCAACATATGCCGGAGTTTTTACCTATATAAGGGAAGTATTCCAGAGTTTGCCGGATGCGAAAGCACGCGGATATAAACCAGCGCGGTTTAGTTTTAATGTTTCAGGGGGGAGATGCCAGGAGTGTAGGGGGGAAGGGACCAAGAGAATTGAAATGCACTTTCTTCCTGACGTGTACATACCTTGTGAAGTTTGCTGCGGCAGGCGTTTTAACAAACAGACCTTAGAGGTAAAATTTAAAGGTAAAAGTATTGCTGATGTATTAGAGATGAATGTGGATAAGGCTTATGAATTGTTTGTAAATTTTCCCCGGATAAATAATATTCTGCAGACTTTGAAAGATGTGGGATTAGGGTATATTGGTTTGGGGCAGGCTGCTACCACTCTTTCCGGCGGTGAGGCTCAAAGGATTAAGTTGGCCTCGCAATTGCGGAAAAGGGCAACCGGAAAAACCCTATATATTCTTGATGAGCCGACTACCGGTTTGCATTTTGACGATATAAAGAAGCTTTTGTTGGTGTTACATCGATTAGTAGATAAAAAAAATACAATTTTAATTATTGAACACAATTTAGATGTGATAAAATGTGCTGATTATATTATTGATTTAGGTCCGGAAGGTGGAGATAGCGGAGGGAAGGTTGTTGTTTGCGGGACGCCGGAGGAAGTTGCAATTTGCTCCGCTTCTTATACCGGGCAGTTTCTAAAAAAGAAGCTGGGTTAGTAATGTGTAATATGCGGGTAATTTTAAGAAGGTTTGTTTTAATTTTAGTGATACAGATATTTATTTCTTCTTGGGGCTTTTGCTCTACCATCTCTAAAGAAATGACTTCGCCTAAGGAAGAGGAAAAATTTCATATCGCAGCCAGGGCTTTTTCCGATCACTTTTATGATGCTTCTCTCTCTCTTTTTAAAAAGTTTGTAAATGATTTCCCGGAAAGCCCTTTATTTTACGAAGCCAAGCTTTATATAGCAAAGTGTTATTACTATAAAGAAGATTATGCGCGGGCTATTTCGGCTTTTACCGAGAGTAAGAGGGACGAAGCTGAGGATAACGTTCTTAGTGAGGTTTACTATTGGTTAGGGGCTACTTGCTTTAAGAGAAAAGATTTTGAGGAAGCTAAAAGTTATACTCAAAAGGTTATTAATGATTATCCTGATTTTGAATTTATCTGGGAGGCCCAATATTTGCTGGGTATCTGTAATTTAGAGCTGGGCCAAGAAGCTCAAGCGCAAGAAGCTTTTAACAGGATAATGGAGGAGTGTCCCCAAGAAGTTGTGGCTTCTAAGGCTTATTCTCAAATTCTAAGCTTTTACTTAAAGAAAAAGGAGTGCTCTCGGATTATATCTTTGGCAGAGTTGTATCTTAGAAGGTTTCCCACCGGAAGCCTTAAAGCAAAGGCGTTTTTCTATTTAGGAGAGAGTTATTATACTATCGGAGAGTGGGGTAAAGCTTTAAAGAATTACCAGAATGCTTTAAGGAATAATCCTGATTTTGAGCTCAAAGACTTGATCTACCATGGATTAGGATTTATCTATATTGAGAAGAAGAATAAAATAGAGGCTAAAAGCAATATTGATAAGATAAGGGATAAGGAATTGCGCCTCTTTTCTCAGGGAATTTATTATTTTAAAAACCAGGATTACATCCAGGCCCTTGAGGTCTTTAATATTTTTATAAGAAATTATCCCCAAAGTAAGTTTTTAATCGAGGCTTATTTAAATAAAGCTGACCTTTTTTATGAAATGGGCAGGCTGAATGATTCTATCTCTGTTTATGAATATATAATAAGCAACTTTGAAATTTCCCAGTATAGGGATATTTTTAATAAAGCGCATTATGGTTTGGCTTGGTGCTATTTGAAGAATGCTAAATTTAAAAAAGCAATCGATGAGTTTAAGTACACATTAGAATACGCGAGCAATCCTATTGTGAGGGCGAGTTCTCAGATTCAGATTGCCGATGCTTATCAGGAATCAGAAAAATATACGGAAGCTTTAGATATTTATAACAGTATTTTAAAGAACCAGCCTAATACAGTGTATGCTGATTATATTCAATTTCAGATTGGAATGTGTTTTTTAAAGAAAAAGGAGTTGGATAAAGCTTTTTTAGTCTTAAAAAATCTCAAAAGCAGTTTTCCTTCTTCAAGGCTCATTCCCCAGGTTCAATATTACTTAGCTGTGGGCTATTTTTCCCGGGGAGATTACGTTGAAGCAAGGAAGCTGCTAAGTGAGTTTCTGGATAAGTTTCCTAAAGATGATTTTTTTCCTAAAGTTCAGTATCTTTACGGGAAGTGTTTTTTTAACGAAGGTAATTATGACGAAGCCCTTTTGATTTTTAAAAGATTGGTGGGAAAATTTAAAGATAAAGAGATTGCGGAATTAGCATATATTGATATGGGCAATGTATACCTTAATTTATCTTTGTTTGATAAGGCTAAGAAGGTATGGGTAGATTTTCTCACTCGATACCCTCATTCTCAATATGCAGCTTCAGTCACCCTTTACTTAGGGGGTTTGTGCGAAAAAGACGGAGAGTATCTTGAAGCCGAAAAGTATTACAAGAAGGCCATCAGTGACTATAAAGAAACTTCTTCGGCCCAGGAAGCTCTACTTTCTTTGGGGCATCTTTATTGGAATAGAGGCGATTTAGAAAAGGCCGGAAATTACTTCAAGCGGTTGTCCGGAAGAGAAACCCCTTTAGCTTTAAAAGGTAAGTTTTACCTAGCGAAGGTTCTTGCGCAGAAAGGAGCAAATCAGGAAGCGCTGGGGTTGTACGAGGAACTTATAAGTTCAACTGGCCATATCACTAAAGCTGCTCTTACTGATATGGCTTTTTTTCTGAAAGAGATAAAGGATTATCACCGGGCAATAGCAGTTTTTTATCGGGTAATTGAGCAGGGTGTAGATTATCCTGAGCTGAGATTTACCTTGGGGGTATGCTTGGAAAAAGTTGGCAAAGGGCAAGAGGCAATAGAAGAGTATTTTAAGGTAATTTATACTTTTGCTAATCAAGAGCGCTCCGGCGCCCGCGATTCCAAGAAATATCGTATCAAGGCATATTTTCGTATTGCCCGAATTTATGAAAAAATGGGAAATATGAATGAAGCGAAAAAAATCTATCAAAAGGTAGTTAATTTGGGCGTTGAAGAAGCTAAAATAGCTGAAGTAAGATTAAAGGAATTGGAATAAAGGGGGTATATCAATGTGGGAGCTAATTTCTAAGAGCGGTTGGGTAATTGTACCGATATTCTTATGTTCATTTTTTTCAGTAGCGATTATAGTAGAGCGATTGTTATTTTACTTTAGCATCAAGAGTAATACTTTGTCAATTTTATCGCGGGTATTAGATTTGGTACGTAAGAATAAAATTACCGAAGCGATTGATGTCTGTGAAAAGAATTCTTTTTATGCAACTAATATTTTAAAGTCCGGCCTTAGCCATTATGAAGAAGTTAAGGATGTAATTAAAGAGGCAATGGAGAATACTTCTTTGTATGAGATACCAAAGCTTGAGAAGAACTTAAATTTTTTAGGCACTATTGCTCATGTTTCACCTCTGTTGGGCCTTCTGGGAACAGTAGTGGGGCTGGTCAAATGTTTTTATATTATTGAGCAGAAAACAGCAAGCATTGGTTTGGTTAATCCCGCGGATTTGGCCGGCGGGATATGGGAAGCTTTGCTTACTACGGTAGCTGGTTTGTGCGTAGCTATTCCCAGTTATATTATGTATAATTACTTTGTTCACAAGGTGAATTTAGTTACACTTGAGGCGGAAAGAGCAGCCACTGAGCTTTTAGAATTTCTTCCTCGAAGCAGGTATACCGATGAAGTTTAGAAAGAATGCAAGAGTAGAAGCAGGTTTGCGGCAGATTGATATCGCGCCTTTGATTGACTGTGTTTTTCTTTTGCTTATATTTTTTATGCTCACATCTAGTTTTATAGTTATTCCCGGTATCAATGTTAAGCTCCCTAAAGCATTGACATCGGAGGAGATCGATTCGCGATCTTTAACGGTAGTCATCTCCAGCGAGGACATAATTTATCTTGTTGGTAAACCTAAGACTATAAAAGATGTTGAAGCTGTTATTAAGAAAGGAGAGTTTGGTTCTATTTTTATAAAAGCTGATAGAGATGCGAGTTTGGGGGTAGTGGTGAAAATATGGGATGTTTGCAAGAGATTTGGAATAGAGAAAATCGGCATTGCCACCACTTACCAGGAATAGAGATAAATTTAGTCTGAATTTCTTTCGATGAGAAGGAGATCTTTTATAGTTTTTTCCTTAGGCCTTTCTGTGCTTTTGCATTTAGCGGTTGTTTCTTTTTGTTCTCTGCACATAAAGGTAAAAGGGGATCCCTCTTTGTATGGCTGGTTTAATATTATTAGCCGCAAAGATTTATTTTCGGAAAAAAAAGAAGTTATTTTTCCTAAGGGTATAAATTTTTCTTCTCATAATATACGAAAAAAGTACTTCTCTTTTTCCCGTTTACATTTTTTAAAAGATGAAGAAGGGTATAACCTGGGCCCTCTTCTTCCCGAATTTAAAGGAGTCCCTTTTTTAAAAGGCGTTAGAGGGGGTAGGAATTGTTTTTATCTTTGGAAGAGAGGGGCTATTTTTCCCTCCCGGAAAGAAGAGGATATTTCTTATAAAGCCTATATTTCTCCACACGGTAAGGTTCTTTTTTTGTATCCGGAGAAACTACCGGTTAATTCTTACGGAAACTTACAACTGCAGGAGTATCTTCGAAATGCAGCTTTTTTCCCTGGGAATAGATTTTTCTGGACAAATTTAAGGGGGGTAGTAAAATAAGTGCAGATACAGGTAGAATTATCATTATTTATAGCTCTTTTTTTGAGTGGATGGCTGTTATTCGCTTTTTTTTTGGAGTATATAAATAACCGGCACAATGCTTTGGTAAAGAAAGAAATGTATTTGCAGAAGCGGAAGTGCGAAGTTTGCGCTTCAGTGTATTTTGTTTCGATTTCTTTTGAGTTTTGGCGCT
>JAIWAR010000041.1:0-13362 GCA_048634245.1 Methanosarcinales archaeon
GTTTTTCCTTATCGTTCCTGCAGGAATATACCAAAGAGCACTTGCTTATTCTTCCATCTTAAGCTTTGCCCGGCTCCTTGCCTGGGAAGCCACCTTTAGGGTAGCGAAGCCACCTCTTTAGGAAGTAGAACATTATTATCTGATTATAAAAATAATATAAGGAATATCTGTAAAATTCTAAAAGGAGAAAGGAAAGAATTGGTTAGGGAATTAACTGCTAAGATGAAAAAGCTGGCAGAAACAAAAAACTTCGAAAAAGCCGCTTCCTTAAGAGATAAGTTATTGGCTATTGACAGCCTTTACGAAGGTAAACCCAAAGTCCATGAGATTATTGCTTTAAAGGAGGCTTTGGGGCTATCGCATCTTCCTTTGCTCATAGAGGGTGTAGATGTTTCTTCTCTGGGAAGGTGTGATTGTGTGGGCTCGATAGTGGTTTTTAGAGACGGGGTTCCCGATAAGAATAGCTATCGTCGTTTTCGGATAAAAACAGCAAAGAAAAGAGATGATTACGATATGATTGCCGAGGTTCTAAGAAGAAGATACTCCCGCTTAAAAGACGATAAAAGTCTTTTACCGAACTTAATAATTATTGATGGCGGAAAAGGGCACCTTTTGCGGGCGGATAGAGAACTAAGGGCTTTAGGGATTTCTATTCCCCTAATCGGCATTGCTAAGAAAAACGAAGAGATCTGGGTGCCTTTAGCAAAGACTCCCTTGTCTATTTCCAGAGGTAATCCCGGAATGCGTTTAATCCAAAGAGTGAGGGATGAAGCTCATAGATTTGCTCATGCCTATGGACTGCTGAGGCGTAAAAAAAGAATGATAAATAAGTTGTAAGTCATAAGTTATAAGTTAGAGAATTTAGTGTAACTTTTAAACTTTAAACTTATAACTTACAACTTAAGACTTTTAAAGATGACTGATTTTGAAAAATTAGTTTTAAAAACTGTTTCAAAAATTCCTTTAGGAGAATTACGTAGTTATAAGTGGGTAGCAAAAAAGATCGGTAAGCCTTGTGCCTATAGGGCAGTGGCAAATGCTTTGGCAAAAAATCCTTACCCTTTATTTATCCCTTGCCATAGGGTAATAAAGTCTTCTAAAGAGTTAGGTGGTTATTCTTTAGGCCGGAATCTAAAGGAAAAATTAATAAAGTTAGAGAAAAAAATGAGAGATATGATAGAATAAATGAGACTTGGCTCCGAAACTTCGGGGCTTTAGTCGAATTTATCCTGAGTGAAGCGAAGGATCTTAATTATTTAAACCATTCGGGAATATTCAGGGTTTAATTCCCCCGAATTTGTTGGGATTATCAAAGGAGGCAGAAGATGACTTTTAAGGAAATTGTCGAGATAATGATTGAAAAAGATGCATCAGACGTTTTTATAAGAGCTGGCGGAAAGCTTAAAGGAAGAATTTACTCTAAAGTAGAGACAATTAGTGACAATATTGTAACTGTGGGGGATATCAAAGGAATTATTAAGGAGATAGTTTGTGAAAGAGATAGCGAGAAGCTGAAGAGCGAAAAAGGCTGTGAATTCGCGTATTGGCATAAAGAATCTTGGCGTTTTCGTGTGGGTATATTTTATCAGAGAAATTCTCTGGCTTTGGTAGTAAGAAAAATTGATTTAAGGATCCCTTCTTTTAAAGAGCTTAATCTCCCTAGCGATTTATTAGAGAAATTTTGCCGGGAAAGAAGAGGAATAGTATTTCTTACCGGTGTAACCGGGAGTGGAAAGTCTACAACAATTGCCAGCATGATAGATTATATCAATAATAATTTCGGGCGTCATATTTTTACTGTTGAGGAACCTATCGAATTTACTTTTGAAGATAATAAGTCAGTAATCAATCAGCGCGAGATCGGTGTAGATGTGTGGAATTATAAAGATGCTTTGAGGCAATTTGGTTTACATTCCCCGGATGTTATTTATATCGGGAACATCCGCGATACCGAAACCTGCTATGCGGCCTTGGCTATTGCCCAGACAGGAGTTCTTGTTTTTTCTACTTTACACGCAGTGAATGCAGTTTCAACAATAGAGCGGGTAGTTAATTTTTTCCCTTCCCATCAGCACACCTTTATCTTGAATCAACTTTCTTTCCTTCTTAAGGGAGTATTCTCTCAAAGGCTGCTTCCCCGTAAGGATAAACCCGGGCTCATTCCCGCTTGCGAATCAATGGTCTTAAGCCCTTCAATATCCCGTCTTATAAGAGAAAATAAACTTTGGGAAATACCGAAGTATATTGATTCCGGAAATATTTACGGGATGGGGAGCTTCCAGCGGTCTTTATTAACGCTTTTAGAGTCAGGGAAAATTACTTCCGAGGTTGCCTTAGACTATGCTGACAAGAAAGAAGAATTAGCAATGGAGTTGAGGGCTAAAGGAATAAAGTAAAAAGATAAAATAAGAATTAAGAACATTGAGCGATTATGCAAGAGATAAAAAAACAGATAGATGAATTGGAAGAAGAGATCAAGAGTTTGGGAGAAACCCTTAAGATTGAAGCTAAGCGTGTTCAGTTTCATGCTTTACAATCAAAGATGGCTGAACCTCATTTTTGGAAAGATTCAACCTCAGCCGCTAAAGTAGTGGCTTCTCTTAAAGAGGTTAAGAGTGATATCGACGATTGGGATGATTTAAGCGAGAGGCTTAGGAATTTAGAAGAGCTTCTTTCTATCCACGATGCCGGCTTGCAGGCAGATATTTTGAAAGAAGAAAAAAGATTAAGAGATGATTGCGAGCGTTTGAAGTTAAGAATTCTTTTTTCAGGTAAGTTTGATAGCGCTAATGCTATTATAGAGATTAACTCCGGAGCCGGAGGCACTGAAGCTTGCGATTGGGCCGGTATGCTTTTTCGAATGTACTTCAGGTGGGCAGAAGATAAAAAGTTTAAGTTTAAAGTGTTGAATGAAGTCAGAGGTGAGGAGGCCGGAGTAAAGAATATTACTTTTTTTATTGAGGGCCACAGGAGCTATGGATTGTTAAGATCTGAGATAGGGGTTCATCGTTTGGTGAGGATTTCTCCTTTTGATGCTAATAAACGGCGTCACACATCTTTTGCTTCCGTGAGTGTTTTTCCTGAAATAAAAGAAGATGTTGAAATTGAAATAAGGCCGGAGGATTTAAGAGTTGATACTTTTCGTTCTTCGGGAGCCGGTGGCCAGCATGTGAATGTTACTGATTCAGCGGTGCGTATTACGCATCTGCCTTCAAAAATCGTTATTAGCTGTCAAAATGAGCGTTCCCAATATCAAAATAAACAAACAGCCTTAAAAATCTTAAGAGCAAAGCTATACGAACAAAAAGTTGCCGAGAATAAAGAGGAAACGGAAAAAGCTTCCGGGAAGAAGCAGAGAATTGAGTGGGGTTCACAAATTCGCTCTTATGTTCTGCATCCTTATCTTTTAGTAAAAGACCATAGAACAGATTTAGAAATTCATAATGCCAAAGCAGTTTTAGATGGTAAAATAGATGAGTTTATCTATAGCTATCTAAGGTATGATAGTTCAACTTAAGTGATTAAATGATTAAAAGATTTGTTTTTAAAAGTTGTCAGAAGAAGATTAATGCCTTGAGGCTTAAGGTAAATATTCACTTAAACAGTGAAATTCCCACGCCCTCCTTAAGAGAGGCAGCTTCTTTAGCTCCTCTGGTTGGCTTGGTCAATTCCCGAGAAGCTGAGTTGAAAGAAAAGCCTGATGGATTTTTTAAGGAAAAAACTTTAGAATTTAAAAAGCTGATAGCAGAAAAAACTAAAAATGTTTCTCAGGATAAGTATAAAGAGGCGGCTGAAAATATCCTTGATGAAATCCTTCCGTTTTACTTCGCAATGGTAAGGGAGGCGGCAAGGAGAAGTGTAAAGATGCGTCATTTTGATGTTCAGATTTTAGGGGGAATTGTTTTGCATAAGAATAAAATAGCCGAAATGGTTACCGGAGAAGGGAAAACTCTGGTAGCGACTCTTGCTGCGTCTTTAAACGCGCTTACCGGCAGAGGAGTGCATGTTATTACGGTTAATGATTATTTGGCTAAACGTGATAGGGATTGGATGAGGCCGATTTATGAGTTTTTAGGGTTATCTTGCGGGGTCATCCAGCAGGATATGGAAAAGCCGCAGAGGAGCGCCGCTTATCATTGTGATATAACCTACGGGACTAATAATGAGTTTGGCTTTGACTACTTAAGGGATAACATGGTAACCGGCTTAGAAGGCATGGCTCAAATAGGCCATTTTTATGCAATTGTTGATGAGGTTGATTCGATTCTGGTAGATGAAGCCAGAACCCCTTTAATTATATCCGGGCCGGCTGAAAGCAATATAAAAAAATATTATGATGCTGAAAAGGTTGTCAGGCAATTGAGGACTAAAGTTATTATTCAAAGTTTTTACAATAAAAACGATGGTATGATTACTTTAAAAAATACCGACGGAAGCGAGACGAAATTATCCTCTGAAGAGTTAGATCAGAGTTTTGACGCAATTAGCGAAGAAAAAACTAACAATGTTGACTTTACTTCTTTGGGCGAGAAAAGAGCTGAGAAGCTCTTGGGGGTGGGTAGCATTTCCGAGGAGTCCCCGGATAAACTTTCTAATTCCTGGAAACACTACCTTAGCCAAAGCTTAAAAGCACACAATTTTTTCCGTAGGGATAAGGAGTATATCGTAAAGGATGGCAGGGTAATTATTGTCGATGAGTTTACCGGCCGGCTTATGCCCGGAAGGCGTTGGTCTGACGGCCTTCATCAGGCTGTTGAGGCAAAAGAAGGTTTAAGGATACAAGAAGAAAGCCAGACCCTGGCTACAATAACTTTGCAGAATTATTTTCGGATGTATGATAAGTTGGCAGGTATGACCGGCACAGCTTATACTGAAGCCAGTGAGTTTAATCATATATATAAGCTGGATGTGGTGGTTGTACCTACTAATTGTCCTTTAATAAGAAAAAACCATGCTGACAGAATTTATAAGAATAAAAAAGGTAAATTTAATGCTGTGATAGGTGAGATTGAAGAGCTTTATAAAGTGAAACGGCCTGTTTTAGTAGGGACTACTTCAATTGAAGATTCAGAGGAGCTTTCTTTTTTGCTCCGGAAAAAGGGTATTACTCATAATATTTTGAACGCCAAGTACCATGAAAAAGAAGCTTATATTATTGCTCAGGCCGGCCGCCTGGGACAGGTGACCATTGCTACTAATATGGCCGGAAGGGGCACAGATATAGTTTTGGGGGGAAATATCGATTTTTTTATCAAAAATATCTTGAACCGGAATAATATTTTTCCCGAAGATAGTGTTTATCAGGAAGAATATGAGCGGCTGCGCGATGAACATAAAGGTAAATTCCAGATTGAACACGATAAAGTTATCAAGTTAGAGGGCTTACATATTATTGGTACCCAGCGTCACGAAGCAAGAAGAATTGATAATCAGCTTAGAGGTAGGTCTGGACGCCAAGGGGATCCCGGTTCTTCCCGTTTTTATATCTCCCTGGAAGATGATTTAATGCGTCTTTTCGGCTCGGACAAAATTTACGGCATAATGGAAACTTTTGGTTTTCCCGAAGATCAACCTATAGAACACGCGCTCATTAATCATTCGCTGGCTGTTGCTCAAAAAAAGGTAGAAGCACATAATTTTGAAATTAGAAAACAGCTTCTGCAATATGACGACATAATGAATAAGCAGAGGGAGGTTGTGTATAGCCAAAGAAAGGAGATTTTAGAGGGAAAAGATATGAAGGAAGAAATTCTTTCTATGCTTGATGAAACAATAGAGAAAAATTTACCTTTGTATTTTCAAGAGGAGACTGATCTTCTTGGGGTCGTTTACTGGGTAAAGTCTAAATTTGATTTAGAGATAGATATCTCACGGCTGGGTGATTTAGATCTGGAGGGGACAATAGGCTTTGTGAAAGAAGCTCTTAGAAGCCTCTATCAGAAAAAAGAATTAGAGGCCGGATATGAACGTATGCGCCAGATGGAAAAGGTAATTAGCTTGTGGATTGTAGACTCTCGTTGGAAGGAGCATCTTTTGATCATTGATCATCTCAGAGAAGGTATACACCTGCGGGCGCATGCTCATGTTGATCCCTTGGTAGAGTATCAAAAAGAAACTTACCTCGCTTTTCAAGATATGATTGCTTCGATTAAAGAAGGCATCACCGAATTAGCCTTTAAAACGAAAATAGCACTTAGAGAAGAGGTGGGAGTCTTTGCTGAATCAGCCAAAAATTTTATCCATTCTCAATATACTCCCCTGGATAAGGGGAAAAAGCAGCCTTCAGTTGCTCAGGCAGGTGAAGCCGCTACTTCAAGGCCAACCCCCGCAGCCAAAAAAATAGGAAGGAATGAGCCTTGTCCTTGCGGTAGCGGTAAGAAGTATAAGAAGTGCTGCGGTAGGTAAATGAGTAGCATAATCCTGTCTTTGGTCAGTGGTCTATTAACCGGCTTAAGCTTTAATCTGCCTTCTCTTTCTTTTTTAGTCTGGTTTTCTTTAGTCCCTTTTATCTATGTAATAAGCAAAAGATGTATTAAGATAAGTATATTTTCAGGAATAACTTTTGCTTTTGCTTTTTACGGTTCGGTTCTTTTTTGGGTAACTAATGTTACTGTTTTAGGATTGATTTTTCTCCTTTTTTACCTTTCGCTTTACTGTATAATCTTTTCTTTTTTTGGACACCGCCTGATAGAAAAGCCTTTAAGGATAATTACTCTTCCCTGCCTTTGGGTTGTTTTAGAATTTCTAAAAGAGATTATCTGGTGCGGATTTGGCTGGGCAAATTTAGGCTATTCTCAATATAAGAATTTTTACCTTATTCAGATAGCGGATTTAGGAGGAGCAAAACTTATCTCTTTTTTAATTGTGATGGTAAATGTTTTAATCGCCGAGATAATTTTTACTAATGGTTTATTCAGCGTCTTATCTTCGAAAAATCAGCAGGCTACGCCCCGCCAAAAGCAGGGCTATTTTTCTCAGCTAATCCGCAGAGCAAACCGAGGGGTTCTTATCGTTTTGATTTTCCTGATTTGTTTTTTATACTCCGTTTATAGGCTGAACAGCTTAGCAGAATCAGATTCCATGAAGGTATCTGTGATTCAGCCCAACGTCCTTCAAGAGTTAAAGTGGAAGCCACACTCTAATCTTGAGATTTTTGGCATATTAAATGATTTAGCAAGAAAAAGCGAAGAAGATGCCTTGGTGATTTTTCCCGAAGCCTCTTGGCCGTTAATTATCGATGAAGATAATTTCTATGAGCTGGAGCGATTTATCCGGGATATAAACCGGGACACTGTTATTGGAGCGGTAATAGAAGAAAAAGGCAAATTTTACAATGCGGCTTTATTATTTGATGGAAAAGCAAAACTTATAGAGATTTATCGAAAGGTAAAGTTGGTTCCTTTTGGGGAGTATGTTCCTTTAAGAAAATTTGTAAGTTTTATTAACGTTTTGAATTCCATCGGCGATATGAGCAGGGGAAAAGACCTTACAAGATTTATTTTCAAGAATAAAAGCTTTTCTGTGCTTATTTGCTTTGAAGATATTTTCCCCAAGCACGTGTTGAATTTTTCCCGCGATAACGATTTTCTCATAAACATTACTAATGATGCCTGGTTTAAGGGGGAGCCTGAGGCCGGCCAGCATCTTGGTATTATGACTCTTAGGGCAATAGAGAATCGAATATCTATAATTCGCAGCGCTAATACCGGTATAAGCGGCTGGGTTTCTTTTAAGGGTAAGATAGAGAAATTTAGAAGAGGCGGCAAAGAAGTGTTTTTCCCCGGGGTGAAGAGTTTTAAAGTTTCTTTGAATGAAAAAAGAAGTTTTTATAATAAATATGGAGATCTTTTTCCTTTTCTGTGTGCTGTTTTTCTACTGGGAGTTTTTATAAAAAAGAAAAGTTGGTTAAGGATGTTTAGAAGAGACGGAGAGAAGAATTAAAAATAGCAAGAATTGTTTTCTATGCTATAATTACCGTTTCATAATCAATAGCTATGGATAAGAAATTAAAGAAAGTTGTGAGAAGAAAAATAGGAGGAATTGCTCTAAAGGCATTCTCGTCTTTTAGCAGGATGCTTCCTTTAAGCTGGAATTATTTTTTTGGCAATGTCTTAGGAAGCCTGGCTTATTTAGCACTTCGAGGGCACCGCAAAACAGCTTTAAACAGCCTCTCAATCGCTTTCCCTGATATGTCTTTAAAAGAAAAGAAAAAAATTACTCATTTTTACTTTGTTTTTATGGCTCAAAGCACTTTTGAACTACTTTATTATGTGGAAAATCCCCATCATCTAAAGAATATTCGTATTGAAGGAAAAGAACATTTGGAAGAAGCTCTAAAGAAGAAGAGAGGGGTGTTGCTCTTAACAGCTCATCTGGGAAATTTTCCCTTGATGCTTTTTAAATTAGCTAAACAAGGGTTTCGCATAAATATCGTTGCCCGGCCGATGCGGGATAAAGATACGGATACCTATATAGGCAATCTAAGAACAAAGGGAGGGGTCGTGACCATTCTCTCTTATCCGCGTAAAGCGTGTATAGGCGGGATATTAAACGCTTTGCGGAATAATGAATTAGTAGTGATTCAGATGGATCAAAACTTTGGTACCGGCGGAGTCTGGGTCAAATTTTTCGATAAATTAGCCGCTACTGCCATAGGGCCGATTACTCTTGCTTTAAGGACTAAAGCTGCAATCGTGCCGGCATATATGGTGAGGGAGGGCAGAGGAAAACATTGTCTAAAGATTTTTGCTCAAGAAGAGTTGATAGTAAAAGAAGACAAGGACGAGACTCTTCTTCTTAATGTTATAAAATTCACCCGGATAATTGAGAGGTGGGTTAGAAAATTTCCTTTTCAATGGGCATGGATACATCGACGTTGGAAATCACGGCCTTCAGAACAAATCAAAGAATCCCGGTTTAAGATTGAAAAATAAAGAAAAATATTTTTTAATTGGATTGACAGTGATAACGTATCTGCTATAATTAAATTAAAGGAGGACATAATGGATAAAACAAAAATCATTCCTGTAATTCTTTTAATTATCATTCTGGGTGTTGGGTTTGTTGCTTTTACTTTTTATACCCAAAAGGAAGATCTATCAACCGCTAAGCAGCAATTGGAAGAGGAAAGGGGCGGTTTAGCTGAGGAAAATACGAGCTTAAAATATAAATACACTAAACTTGGTAAGGAAAAGAGTGATATTGAACGAAGATTGGCTGCAATTGAGGAAGAACTTTCTGAAGCACAAGCCCAGAGAGAGAATTGGAAAAATAAGTGGTCAACGGTAACCAAGGAGAGAGATTTATTGGTAGAAAAAGTAAAGCATCCATCTACCCCTGTGGCGAAGACTATGGAAAGTGTAGAGGCGGGGAGGATTTCTGAAGATCACTGGGCGGATTTTGTTAAGGAGAAAGCGTCTTTAGAAGCAAAGCTTGATATTTTTAATGCGGAACTTTTTAATGAGAAGATCAAAATCGCAAAGTTAAATAAAGAAAATAACGAACTAATTATTCGGAAGGATCAGCTGGCCACGGAAAAAGAAAGGCTTGTGGAAGAAATAGAGTTTAAAGAAAGAACCTTGCGTATTATGAGCATGGATTTAGTAAATGAAAGAGAGGCGAGAAATAGTACTTTTAAGGAAGTAAAAAAGCTGCGCCGGGAGAATAACGATTTAAAGCGAGAATTAATCATGGCAAATAAGGAGCTAATAAAACTGCAGGATACTTTTGCGGGTGTTGTGGGCAAGAAAGAGACTCTAGAAAGGAAAATTGCAGCTGCTGATGTTATTTTGAACGAAAGGTCTTTGGCTTTTGGTGAATTGCAGAAGCAGCTTACACAGGTGATCAAAGACGGAAAAAAGATTACAACAAAGGAATTAACCTCGGTAGAATTACCTCCGATTACGGTAAAACCTGTTGCCAGGGGATTAAAGCAATTACAGGGGGAGATTATTGCTGTAAACCAGGAAGAAAAATTTGTGGTTGTAGATATAGGTGAATCTTCCGGCTTAAGGCCAGGTGTTTTATTAAAAATTACGCGGGGCGCTAAAGAAGTCGGTACAGCTGAGGTTATCGAAACAAGAAAAGAAATATCAGCAGCAGATATAAAGGAAGTAGTTGGCGGTTACACTATTCAAGAGGGTGACGTTATTATAACCCGATAAACTTGTGTCTTCTTCTAAAATCACTATCAAAGATGTTGCGCGTCGGGCAGGCGTTTCAATCGCTACTGTTTCCCGTTTCCTCAACAATATCCCCTTAAAGAAACAAAACCGGCAAAGAGTGGGAAAGGCGGTGAAGGAGCTTAATTACCAGCCTTTACTTTACGCTCGTCGTCTAGCCGGAGGAAGACTTGATACTTTTGGTTTGATTATCCCCGGTTACGAGGGTATTTTTTATTCCTTTTATGCTTTGGAAATAATACGGGAAATAGCATCCGCATTAGGTGCTAGAGGCATTGATCTACATCTTAATATTTTTTGGAATAAAGACAACTTTAAGACTTCTCTTGTTGATGGGGTTATATTGGCCGATATCATTGGAAATGAGGGGCAGCTTAAAAGGTTAGCTAAAGAAAACGTTCCGCTGGTAGTAATAAACCGTAAAGTGGAAGTGGAAGGCTTAGATGTTA
This sequence comes from Methanosarcinales archaeon, assembly GCA_048634245.1. Lineage (GTDB taxonomy): Bacteria > Omnitrophota > Gorgyraeia > Duberdicusellales > 4484-171 > Susulua. The sequence goes on from JAIWAR010000041.1 coordinate 10,631, forward strand.
ATTATGTGGCTATAAATAATTTTAAAGGCGGTTATGAGGCAACAGAATTTTTGGTTCATCACGGGCATAAATATGTTGCGCATCTTGCCGGTGACATGCGTGTTCAATGCGCTCAAGAGAGGGTGGAAGGGTACCACCGGGCTTTAGAGAAGAATGGCGTATCTTTATCTAAGGATTATGTTAAGGTTACGAATTTTTCCCGTAAAGAAACTTGGGTGAAATTGGAAGAGCTGTTTTCCATGAAAAATCCTCCTACGGCTATATTTTGCTGTAGTGATGAGGTTGCAAGTGAAGTCTTGAATTTCGCTGAGGAAAAGAGGATAGAGGTGCCCAAGGATTTAAGTATCATTGGTTTTGACGACAACCCTCATTGCCATTATGGAAATCTAATGCTGACCACAGTGAGGCAGCCTTTAAAGGCAATGGTTCATCAGGCTGTACGGATGTTAAAAGAGAGCATAGATGATAATACTTCCGCCCGGGGAATCGTTCTGGATACAGAGCTTATTATTCGCGATACAGTAAGTTTTTTATAATATTTCTTTCTATTTATTAAAAGCAGTAGAGAGCTATAAATGGTTGTTTTTTCAATATATTGTGGCCGCAGAAATATTAACTACTATATATTGTATTTTTTCTCTTGACAGTTTAGCGGTGATATGATATAAAAAAAGAGTCTTATCAGTTAAATATTCACCTCATATTAAATCTTGGCCTTTTAAATTAGTGTGATACATATTTTTCATAAATAAAAACAAGGGGGGTTATGGAGACATTGAATTTTTCTTCCAATGCAATCATTGTATTAAAAAAACGTTATCTTAATAAAGACAATGAAGGTAAAGTTATTGAAACTCCAAAGGAATTGTTGGCTAGGGTAGCTAAGGCTGTTGCCGGGGTGGAAAAGGGTTACGGCATAGATGCTTTAAGGATAAAAGAGGTTGAGCAGACGTTTTTTGAAATGATGAAAAACTTAGAATTTTTGCCTAATTCCCCTACTCTGATGAATGCCGGTAAGAAATTAGGACAGCTCGCGGCTTGTTTTGTTATTCCCGTATATGACTCTATGGAATCTATATTTGATGCTATCAAATCTACTGCTTTAATACATAAGAGCGGAGGAGGCACCGGTTTTAGTTTTTCACGCCTTAGGGCTAAAAATAGTGTGGTTAAATCTACCGGCGGAGTAGCCTCGGGGCCGGTTTCATTTATGAAGGTTTTTGATTCTGCCACTCAGGCGGTGAAACAAGGAGGTACTCGCCGGGGAGCGAATATGGGAATTTTAAGAGTGGATCATCCCGATATTTTGGAATTCATAAAATGCAAAGAAAAAGAAGGTGAAATCTCGAATTTTAATATTTCCGTAGCCTTAACTGATGATTTTATGGAAAAGGCTTTGAAGAAAGAGGATTATCAATTGATTGATCCTTATGACGGGAAAGCAGTCGGCAAGCTAAATGCCCGGGAGGTCTTTGATACTATCGCTAATCATGCTTATAATAATGGAGAGCCGGGAATAATTTTTATCGACAAGATAAATAAGTATAATTCTATTCCTCATTTAGGTAATATTGAAAGCACAAATCCATGTGGTGAACAACCGCTTTTGCCCTATGAGAGCTGTAATCTTGGCTCGATTAACCTGTTCAAAATTTTAAAGAAGAAAGATGAAGGTTTTGAGATAGATTGGAAAAAATTAGAAAGAGTTACCAGAACTTCGGTGAGATTTTTGGATAATGTTATTGATGCCAATAATTTTCCCCTTCCTCAGATTAAAGAGAATACTTTGAAGACAAGAAAGATTGGCTTAGGAGTTATGGGGTGGGCGACGATGTTAGGATTTTTAGGCATACCTTATGATAGTGAGGAAGCAATAAGCTTAGCCAAACAAGTGATGAGTTTTATCCGTAAGACGGCAGTTGAAGTATCAATAGCCTTAGCTAAAGAAAGAGGTGTATTTCCGGCTTGGGAGGGAAGCGCCTGGCATAAAAAAGGGATAAAAATAAGGAATGCAACCTTAACTACGATTGCTCCGACTGGAACAATAAGTATTATTGCCGGGCCGACAGCTTCAGGGGTAGAGCCTAATTTTTTTCTCTGTTATTTTCGTAATGTTCTAGACGGAGAAAGGCTTTTGGAAGTAGATCCGTCTTTTCAATATGCGGCAAAAAAACAAGGGTTTTTCTCGGAAGATTTAATGAAAAGAATCGCCTGCGGAGAAAATATTCAAAAGATGGACGAAGTTCCCGACAAGGTAAAACAGGTTTTTAAAACTGCGATGGATATTTCGCCTCTTTGGCATATAAAAATGCAAGCTGCTTTTCAAGAGTTTACTGACAATGCCGTTTCTAAAACAATAAATTTACCTAATAGTGCTGTTGTGGAGGATATAAAAGAAGCTTATCTACAGGCCTATAAATTAGAGTGTAGAGGGATTACTGTTTATCGGGATGGAAGTAGAAATGTTCAGGTTCTTACTATAGATAAAAAAAAAGAAAAAGAAGAAGATAGAAAAATCGAAGGATATTCTGTAACTATACCTTATCCTAAGCCCAGGCCTGAAGTTATCCTGGGGACGACCACCAAGGTAACTACCGGTTGCGGTAATCTTTATATTACAATTAATCAAGATGAACAGGGAAATTTCTTTGAAGTTTTTACCCAGATGGGTAAGGCTGGAGGATGTGCTGCTTCTCAGCTTGAAGCTGTAGGCAGGTTAGTTTCCCTTGCTT
>JAIWAR010000042.1:0-12960 GCA_048634245.1 Methanosarcinales archaeon
TGTGCAGTTGCTCAAAAGAAAGCTTGATTCTCATAAAGGAGACTATGGGCATCTCCTGGTTCTGGGAGGTTCCTCAGGCCTTAGCGGTGCTGTTTGTCTGAGTGCCGCGGCAGCTTTAAAAGCTGGAACAGGATTGGTAACCGCAGGCGTTCCCAGGAGCTTAAATAATATTTTTGAAGTTAAGTTTACCGAGGTGATGAGTTTACCTCTATCTGAAGAAGGGGGTGCTCTTAGCCGGGAGGCCTTTAAAGATATAAAGAAATTTTTAGACAAAATTGATCTTATTATTCTAGGCCCGGGAGCAGGCCTTAAGAACTCTACTAAAGAATTAATTATTAGAGTTGTGAAAGAAATAGATAAGCCGATGGTAGTGGATGCCGACGGTTTAACTGCTTTAGCAACGAACTTAGAAGTTTTGCTTAAAAGAAAGACAAAAACACTTATCTTAACCCCTCATCTGGGGGAGTTTTCGCGGCTTTTAAAGTTAGATATAGGCAAAATTAAAAAAAAGAGAAAAGAGCTTGTCAAAAAATTTGCTTTTAGGTATAATTTAACTCTTATTCTTAAGGGTAAAAACACCTTGGTTAGCGATGGCCAAAGGGTCTTTGAAAATAAGACCGGAAATCCCGGCATGGCAACTGCCGGTACCGGAGACGTTCTTACCGGAATAATCGGAGGATTAGTTGCTCAGGGAATAGATCAATTTCAGGCAGCAAAGATAGGTGTTTATTTACACGGATTAGCTGGAGATTATGCGGCCAGGGATAAGACTCAAAATTGCCTGATTGCTTCAGACATAATTGAATATTTGCCTAAAGCAATAAAAAAAAGTTTGAGGCGTAAATTTTAAGTTTTTCGCCGGCGTAGCTCAACTCGGTAGAGCGCCTCACTTGTAATGAGGATGTTGGGGGTTCGATTCCTCTCGCCGGCTCCATGTTTTATAGATAATTAGGGCAGGTACCCTAGTGGCCAACGGGGACAGACTGTGGAAAACGCAGCGTCTTGTTGAAAGGCAGGATGGAAAAGTGGGTGAATTCAGGGAAACCCTTAACATTTTTAATGGTAAGGGCAATCCTGAGCCGAGTTCTAAATCGTATGGTTTAGAAAAGGTGCAGAGACTATCCCGTAAGGGAGTAGCCCGACGATTGTCGGTCGAAGCGCCCACCACCTAAGTCTTGCTTTTAGCGAGATACGGTGATGAGATAGTCCAAGCCCTAAGGTAACTTAGGAGCACTTGAAATCTGTTGTGCTTGCACTTCGAAGGTTCAAATCCTTCCCTGCCCACCATTAAAATTCATGCGGGCGTAGTTCAGTGGTAGAACACTAGCCTTCCAAGCTGGTTATGTCGGTTCGATCCCGATCGCCCGCTTAAATAAAATTTAGTTTTTTTGGGATGAAAACGAAAGAAAAAGTTTTAATAATCGGTGCGGGAAGTTGGGGAACAACCTTAGGGGTTGTTCTCGCCAGAAAGGGTGTGAGTGTAGAGTTGCACAGCGTATTTAATGAGCACAACCAACAGATGCAGCGGTTAAGGGAAAATAAACTATTCTTAAAAGGCGTAAAATTTCCGCACCTTTTGCGGGTAAACCCTTCTCTTAAAAAAGCTCTTGATAATGAGATAGTAATAATAGCGATTCCGGTTAAGTTTATCTCCGGAGTGTTAAAAAATATCAAAAAACAAAAAGTTTCCCTTAAAGGCAAAATTTTTGTCAGTGTAAGTAAGGGAATAGAGGCTAAGTCTTTAAAAAGAGTATCCCAATTAATAGAGGAGAAGTTGGGCGTATCCGGAGTTGCTGTTCTTTCCGGCCCGAATATCGCTAAGGAAGTGTTAGAAAAAATCCCTTCAGCGTCTACTCTTGCCTGTAAGAAAAGAAACGTGGGTAGGAGGCTGCAATTATTATTTAATACTCCAAGTTTTAGAGTTTATCTGCATAAGGATGTCGTGGGAGTAGAATTGGGAGGAGCCTTGAAAAATATAATTGCTCTTTCTTGCGGGATTTCTGACGGTTTAGGCCTTGGGGCTAATACCAAAGCGGCTTTAGTGACCCGGGGGTTAGCGGAAATTACACGGTTGGGAGAGAAATTAGGGGCAAATACTTCTACTTTTTGGGGTATAAGCGGTTTAGGGGATTTAGTAACTACCTGCTTTTCTCCTTATTCTCGCAATCGATTAGTAGGAGAAGCAATAGGTAAGGGTAGAAAAATAAATGAGATTATTAAAAAGATGAAGATGGTAGCTGAAGGCGTTGAAACTGTAAAGTCCGCTTTTCATTTAAGCAAAAAAATAAATATAGATATGCCTATAACCCGGGAAGTTTATGCTGTCCTTTATCGGGGTAAATCGCCTAAGGCGGTAGTAACGGATTTGATGAGCCGGCCACTGAAAGCAGAGAAGATAAATTAAAATATCCGGGTTAAGGGAGAGGCCATAAAGACGTTTTGCCTTGTTACGGCCTCTAAATCGTGATAGAATTTAACAATGAGCAAGCAGAAGAAAGAGAAAAAACTTCAATCTTTTTTAAGTAACACCTTTAAGCTATGGATTGTGGCGATTATTTTTATTACTATTGTTTTGCATCTCTATGCTATAAAAGCATATCCTCAGGCGATTATAATATCTAGTGAAATTATCCTCGGAATAGTATTAGCTCTTGTTGCTTATCTTTGGGTTCAGGAACTTAGAGACAGATATAGACTGCAAGCATTAAACAAAGCTCTTGTTAGCGCCCAGAAGCAATTACAACAAGCCGAAATCGATACCATCACTGTTTTAATTTTAACTGAGGAGGCAAAAGATTCCTATGTGCGTGGTCATACTAAGAGAGTAGCCAGGTATTCTTTAGCTATCGCTACAGCGATGGGGTTTAGTAAAGAAGACCAGGATGTTATAGAACGGGCCGGTATATTGCATGATTTGGGGAAGATAGGCATAAGTGATAGCATTTTAAAAAAACCGGGTAAGCTTAATGACGAAGAGTGGAAGATCATGAAAAGTCACCCTCAAAGAGGCTTAGAAATTCTTAAACCTCTAAAGTTTTTACCGGTTGAGAAAGAAATAATTCTTCATCACCATGAAAGGTACGCCGGGGGAGGATATCCTGACGGAATCAAAGGTGAAGCAATACCCATAGGAGCGCGAATTATGGCAGTTGCCGATACTTTTGATGCTATGAATTCAGCGAGATCATACCGAAAACCCTTATCCAAAGAAGCTATTCTGTCGGAATTAAAAAAGGTTTCCGGAGAACAATTGGATCCTTCCGCGGTAAGTATATTCTTAGACTTACTTGGGAAAAACCCTTATTTTTGGGAAAGAGATTAATCAAGAGAAGATGTTAAAAATATCCCTGGAAGACATTATGTGTGAGCACCCCATAACGGTAAAAGAGAGTGTTAATATAGGATCAGTATCACATCTACTCTTTCGCTATCGCATAAACGGGATATTGATAGTGAAAGAAGACGATGAAAGCAAATTGGTAGGGATTCTTACCACTACGGATTTACTCAGATTTATAGATGCGGCACTTTCTAAGGGGATCCATAGGGGTGATGCTTTAAAGAAAATCGCTAAACGGCCTGTGGGCAGTTTAGCAAGCAAACGTATTATATCTTTCCAGAAAGATACAAAGCTTGTAAAAGTGATAGCCACTATGCAAAGGAAGAATGTTCATACCATACCCGTTTTTGATAAAGATAAGCTTGTGGGAATAGTGGGAAGACATGATATTTTAAATGTAGCTTTTCACTATTGTTAAGGTTCGACAATATAAAGAAATACCTTCCTAGATCGTTTTTTTTCCGCTAGAGGCCAGAGTTGCCACAAGTTTTTTAATTTGAAATATATCTTTCTTTTTTATTTGAGAGAATTCTATGCCAATATCGTAAACGAGGCGGTCTTGGCTATAAGAATCTTTTTTAGCAGATATCCACCTCACTTTTCCTTTACAAGCTATAGGATTCTTCCCTATCCCATAAAGGTCTAACTCAACCATTGAATCGGGCGTTAATCGTTCTTTAATTATAAGCTTTACGCCTCCGGCACTAATATCTTTGGTATAGGTAGATATTATATGCCGATTAGGGCTGTGGATAGTTATCTCACAAGGAAATTTTACTCTTACGAATTCCCTTCTTTCTTTACCATCCCAAAACATAGCTTATCTCCTGGTTCAAATGTAGCACATTAAAACTTAGATTTCAAATTTTCCCGCTATATTTATCTTGATACCTTTTCAAAATCGTGATAAAATTTAATGAAATTGTAGTTTTTTAAGCTGAGAGCAGAAAGATTGCATAGAGGGATTAATCCTGAACGACCATAGGGAGTGAAGGATCTTAAGGCACTTCGGATGTGTATCCTCAGTGCCGAAAAAAAATAGGGAATAACCCCAAATAATTGCTTTTTTTTCGGGAGGTGGCCCAGTCCGGCTTAGGGCACTTGAATGGGGTTCAAGGGGTCGCGGGTTCAAATCCCGCTCTCCCGACCATGGTGGTTGATTGAAATAAATGGTTACGAAAAAAAAAGGGGGCAAAATGACAGAATATAATGGCCAGGAAAAAAGGGAATATCCGAGGGTGGATGCTAATCTTGTAATCAATTATCGGATTCAAGAATTGCCGGATAGTTATGACCTCTCTCAAACCAAAAATATTAGCCAGGGGGGAATACTTATTACTACCAGCAAGCTGTTTGAAAGAGGTGCCCAGCTGACGATGAATTTAAGAATTCCTCTTGTTCCTCAGAGAATAAAGTTTAGCGGTGAGGTCGTTGATTCCCGGGAAGTGGTTCGCGATTTAATCTATGAGACCCGGGTTAAATTTTTAGGCTTGGATGAGGATTTTTTTAAGAAATTAGGCAATTTCATTAGAGAAAATCTAAAATGATGATTAAGAAAATAGGAATAATCGGTCTAGGAAATGTCGGAGAAGCTGTAGCTAAGTCTTTAAAGAAATACTCTGCCTTGATTAGCAGGCGTTTTCCTTTAAAGATAAAGGTAGAGAAAGTTTGTGATACGGACAGAGCTAAGAGCAAAATCGCTAAGTCATTGGGATTTTCTTTTACTACCAATCCCCGGGAGTTGATAAATGATCCTCAAATAGATATTATTGTTGAATTAGTTGGGGGGGTAGAGCCTGCTTACACTTTTATTAAAGAATCTCTAAAAAAAGGCAAGGGTGTTGTAACCGCTAACAAAGCTCTCCTAGCCCGGAAGGGAAATCAAATTTTTTCTTTGGCAAAAGCGAAAAAAGCCTGTATCGGATTTGAGGCATCTGTTTGCGGGGCAATACCGATTGTAAGAAGTATTTCGGCAGGTTTAGTCGGCTGTGAAGTAAAGAGAATTGACGGTATTCTTAACGGAACAACAAACTATATTCTTCACAAAATGGAAAAGGATAATATTGATTTTGCCAGAAGCTTAAAAGAAGCTCAAGATAAGGGCTTAGCGGAAAAAAAGCCGGATTTGGATGTAGAGGGGATTGACGCACTTCACAAGCTATGCATTCTAACTTATCTTTGCTATGGAGTTTGGCCCTCCCTGAATAAAGTTTATACTGAAGGCATATCAAAAATATCTTTACTGGATATTCTTTACGCTAAGGAGCTAAATTATAAGATTAAATTATTAGCTATTGCTAAAAAAGAGAAAGGCTGTCTTGACTTAAGAGTACACCCGGCTTTAGTCTCTTCCGGGCATCCTTTATCGGGCGTTGGCGAGGCTTTTAACGCGGTATTTTTAGACACTCAGCCGGCCGGTGAACTTCTTTTTTATGGTAAGGGTGCCGGAGGGCTTCCAACTTCATCGTCGGTAATATCAGATATAGTGAACATTGCTTGCGGTTATCAGAGGCTTCTCAGAAAAGAAGAAAAGATGGTTATAAAAGATATAAGTGATATAAGGGCCCGTTATTATATCAGATTTATGGCTCAGGATAATCCCGGAGTGCTAGCAAAAGTATCAAAAATTTTAGCCTCTTTTAAAATCAGTATAGCTTCGGTGAACCAGAAAGAAAAACAGGAAGGCAAAATTGTTCCGGTTGTTATGATTACCCATAAAGTGAAGGAAGGAAGTATGAGGCAGGCTATAGTTAAAATCGACAAATTAAGTTTAATTAGAGGCCCTTCCCAAATGATAAGAATTGAGGATTTATGAGCCCATACCAGGGAGTTATCGCCCGCTACAGAAGATATTTGCCGGTAACAGGAAAGACTCCTTTTGTGAGCTTACAGGAGGGGAATACCCCCCTGATATACGCGCCTAAGATTTCCCGCCTTTTAGGTTCAAAATTCAAAGTTTATCTTAAGTGTGAAGGTTTTAATCCTACTGGTTCTTTTAAAGACAGGGGGATGACTGTTGCGATATCAAAGGCAAAAGAAGAGGGGTCAAAAGCTGTAATTTGCGCTTCAACCGGAAATACCTCAGCTTCAGCTGCCGCTTATTCAGTTCGGGCAAATCTTAAATGTATAGTTGTTATACCTCAGGGAAAGATTGCCCTGGGAAAACTTGCCCAAGCCTTAATTCATGGTGCCAAAGTAGTTACTATTAGAGGAAATTTTGATGATGCCCTAAGAATTGTAAAAGAAATATCTTTGAATTATCCGGTAAAAATGGTAAATTCTATAAACCCATATCGTATTGAAGGACAGAAGACCGCTTCTTTTGAGATTTGCGATTTTCTAGGGCAGGCACCGCATTTTCACTTTTTGCCGGTGGGTAACGCCGGTAATATCACCGCTTATTGGAAGGGTTATAAGGAGTATTATTCTTATAAAAGAATAGCTTACTTACCGAGGATGTGTGGTTTTCAGGCAAAAGGGGCTGCTCCTATTGTAAAGGGGTATGCGATAAAAAACCCCAAAACACTTGCGACCGCAATCAGAATAGGTAACCCTGCGAGTTGGCAAAAAGCTATCGAAGCAAAAAAAGAATCTAAAGGTTTAATCGATGCAGTGAGCGATAGTCAGATAATTTCAGCTTATAAGTTTCTGGCAAAAGAAGAAGGAGTTTTCATTGAACCGGCTTCAGCAGCTTCAGTAGCCGGATTATTTATGTTAAATAAAAGAGGATTTTTTAATAAGTTTAAGGGTAAGGCCAAAGAGGTGGTTATTGCCTGCACTCTTACCGGGCACGGCCTTAAAGATCCTGATATTGCCATAAAAAGCATAAAATCTCCCCCCATTGTCAAACCTGACCTGAAGGCAGTACTAAAGACAGCAGGAATTTAATACGATGAAGGGCTTTCATGATAAGGTTTCTTCCATTCTAGAGAAAGTAGTAAAGAAAGAGTATGGTATAGTTCTGAAACCTCCTTTATGGGAGCTGCCTCAGAGACAGGAGTTTGGCGATTTATCTTCTATGGCAGCTATGAAAATAGCCTCCCGGCTTAAAGGAGACCCTTTAGAGATCGCTGCCAGGATAAAGATTCCCTTAGAAAAAGCACTTTCCAAAGATGTCGACAGAATAGAAATCTTAAGGCCGGGTTTTATAAATATATTTATTTCCACTAAGGCCCTTATTAGCTCTTTGAATAAGATCCTTAAAGATAAAGATAATTTTTTTCGTAAGTCTTTGGTAAAAAAGAGAGTATTAATTGAATTCTTAAGTGCTAATCCTACGGGCCCTCTTTCCGTAGCTCATGGGCGCCAGGCGGTAGTTGGCGATACGATCGCCAGGATATTAGCTTTTTTCGGTGATGAAGTTCATAGAGAGTATTATCTAAATGATGCCGGCCGGCAAATCGAACTATTTATACAATCCCTAGCCTCTAGGTGCGGTATGGTTCCTTTTCCTGAAGGGGGATATAAAGGAGATTATATAAAACAAATAGCGGATAACTTTAAGATAAAACATGAATATAATTATAGGGATTTGAAGCGCTTTGGGGCTAAAGCCGTGATGAGTTCGATTAAAGGAGATTTAAAAGCGTTAGGAATAAAGTTTGATAATTGGTTTAGCCAGAAAAAACTCATTAGCGCCAAGAAGGTTGAGGGAGCTGTTTCGGTTTTAAAGAAAAAGGGTTTGATTTTTGAATTGGACGGTGCTTTGTGGTTTTCCTCGACTAAATTCGGTGATGATAAAGATAGGGTTATCAGGAAAGATGACGGAGAACTTACTTATTTCGCTTCAGACATTGCTTATCATAAGGATAAGGTTGAGCGTAAGTTTGATAAGTTGATAAATCTTTGGGGGCCTGACCATCACGGTTATATAAAGAGAGTGAAAGCGGCTTTAAAGGCCTTAAAGTACAATGAGGATATCTTAAAGATAATCATAATCCAGCTGGTAACTTTAAAAACAAAGGAAAGGATGTCAAAGAGAGCCGGGACAATGATTTTGCTTTCGGATTTAATTAATGACGTTGGTCCTGATGCGGCAAGGTTTTATTATCTTACCCGCAGGAACTCCTCGCATCTTGAGTTTGATATCGATCTTGCCAAAGAAGCGTCTTTTAATAATCCTTTATATTATATCCAGTATGTTTGTGCTCGTATTGAGAGCATCTTCAGGAAAGCCGGGAAAGTTTCCTTTAAGGAAGATTTCAGTAAATTTTTAACCGACCCCGAGGAGCTAAGTCTTTTGCGGGCGTTATTGCAGTTTTCGTATTGTCTGGAAAAAGCTTATTATTTCCAGGAGCCGGTTTTTATTGTCGAGTTTTTAAAGAATTTAGCTTCCAGTTTTCATAAATTCTACGAACAAAAGAAAGTATTGGAAGAAGATAAACGCATAGCCCAAGCAAGGCTTAATCTGGTTAGTGCGGTAAGGATAGTCTTTCATTGCGGCCTTTCTCTTTTGGGGATTAAGCCCGTTGTAAGGATGTAAATAAACCCGCCTTTTATAAAAAATGAAGAGATATCTGTGGAGAATAAAAGAATTAAATCCTAAAGCTGAAGGCTTGGCCCTGGCCTATGATATTTCTCCTTTTTTGGTCCAAGTCTTTCTTAACCGGGGGATAAAAAAAGAAGAATTCAAGAGTTTTCTTAGCCCTAAGCCGGTTGATTTCCATTCCCCTTTTCTGCTTCCCGATATTAAAATTGGAGCCAAGAGAATTAAGCAAGCCACCAAAAGAGGTGAAAAAGTGCTTGTCTTTGGAGATTATGACGTTGACGGCATTACTTCTTTAGCTATCTTTCATGAATTTGCAAAAGAATTTCCCCAAGTATTTTCTTTTTATATTCCTCATCGTGTTAAAGAAGGCTATGGCTTAAACGAGGAGGTTATACTAAAAGCTAAGGAGGAGGGGATAAGCTTAATCATTGCTTTTGATTGCGGTACCAGAGCGCTAAAAGAAATAGAGTTAGCAAAATCACTCAAAATAGATATGATTGTGGTTGATCATCATCTCCTGGGAGATGAAGTAATCAAGCCGTTCGCATTTATTAATCCCAAGAGAAAGGATTCAAATTACCCTTTTTTAGATTTAAGCGCTGCTGCTCTTTCTTTTAAGCTATTGCAGGTATTAACAGATTCTTTATCCCGGGAAGCTCTGGATTTAGTTGCCTTGTCTTTGGTATGTGATGTTGTTCCCCTCAGGGGTGAAAACAGAGCCCTTCTTAAGGAGGGGTTAGAGGTAATCAGAACAAGCCCCCGGCTAGCTATAAAAGCGCTTTGTGATGGCAGCAGTGTAAGACAAGAGAATGTAGATACTTTTCATATAGGGTATATACTTGGCCCGAGAATTAATGCTTCGGGAAGAGTAGCCCATGCCAAGGAGTCTTTAGAGCTATTCTTGACCGGGGATAAGAGTAAAGTTTGCGGCCTAGTCTCGAAGTTGAGCGAATATAATAAGTTAAGAAGATCCATAGAAGCTCAGATTTTAAAAGAGGCTGAAGCAGCGGTTAAGGATAATGGCGGTGATGAGCATGCGATTGTTGTTTCCGGATGTGATTGGCATCCCGGAGTTTTAGGTATTGTAGCTTCCCGCCTGGTCAATAAGTACTACCGGCCTTCCTTTGTATTTTCTTTTAATAAAGACGCAGGAGCTTCGAAGCAAGTCGGAAAGGGTTCCGCTCGTTCTATTGAAAGTGTGCATTTGATAGAGGCGTTGGACAAGTGCGCGGATTCTTTGCTTCTTTATGGCGGACATAGCAGAGCGGCAGGAGTTGAGATTAAAAGGGAAGAATTAGATAATTTTAGAGAAAAGATTAATGCTTTAATCAAAGAGGAGCTATGCCCTCAGGATCTTATTCCCGCTATCGATATAGATGCCCTTTTGGATTTTAAAGATATAAATACTGGCCTTGTCCAGGATTTAGAAAGGCTAAAACCTTACGGAGAAGGTAATCCCAAACCTTTTTTTGCTGCTCGCGATATTTCTAAAAAAAGCGCTCCTAAAAAGATTAATTCTTATTATTCTCTCTGGCTTAGCAATGAGGAAAGAACTTTTGAGGGGATAGTTTACGATAAGGATATTTTAGCGATTATAAATTATGCTGATAATTTTGACATAGTATTCTCTTTCCAGATGAACTACTACCACAATGCTCCTAGATTAATTATTCGAGACTGCAGGCTTTCTGATCGGAAGGATTAATTTACCGCTTTTTATGCACTTTGCGCAGACAAGGGCTTTCTTCATCTTACCGTCTATAATAATCTTTTTTGACTGAAGATTAGGAAAAAATTTTCTCTTGGTTATCCCGGTAGTCTTCAAGCCTATCCCGCCTTTTTTCTTGGGTAGGCCCCTTCGGGCAATAGTATTGCCGGTTATCGCCTTTTTTTTACATATTTCACATCTTCTGCTCATAGTTACCCTAATATACCGATAAATCGAATATTGTCAAGATAAACCTACGAAACAGGATATCTTGATTCTGAGGATCTTATGGCCTATATTTCCTGGCGTAGCTGTTTTTCGGCGTCTATGATTTCGCGGTTTACCTTTTTTAGGCAATTTGCGATTTTCTTTTTCAAGGAGTCGCTTATGGCTTCAGATGAGCGTATTTCCCGTAATACCTGGATACCCATTCTAAAGTACCTTACGATTTCTCCTTCATCTATAGGGCAAAACCGGATTATTTTCGAGAAGCTTGCTCCCCCAAACCACATTCGGCAGGCTTCGCTTAAGTAGAAAAAGAATTGTTTGCTTAAAGGGTAGACACGAAAATGTCTTTCTTTTTTACGGATATCTTTCATGAAGCTATCTACCTGATGTTTTAGAGCCCTTGTTTTGTTATTTAATTTAGGTTTTTTTTCTCCTTTCCTGGGTTCATAGGCTAAGGCGATTACTAATACAAATAGATTCTCCTCATCAAGGCTATCCAGGTATCCGGCTTCAAATAGCTCTCCGATAGCTAACTCAAAACTGTAGACTTTGGCAGCCAGGTGTGCTTTTTGGCTTAACTTTGTACCGGTAATATAGTTAAGAGTTTTAAGCAGGGATATTTTTCTTTTTAATAGCTCCAGGACTTCCTTTTTTTTCCAGGCTTTACTTTGATAAAAATGAAAGGATTGAGGGTAGATATCATAAAGCGCATCTCCCATTATTTTGAAGAGATTTAGAATAGTGGCGTAACAGGAGTTAAGCTGGCTATGAATAGGTTCGTACTGTCCGTAGATTATTTTTTCTAAGGAAGAGGTATCTATATGAGAAGGGTTTACCCGGGAAAATACAAAACCTTCTTCATCGATTCCACGCCGCCCGGCCCGGCCGGCCATCTGGTAAAAGTCCCGGGTTTTTAGATAACCGTGGTATCTTCCGTAAAATTTACTAAGAGAGTTAAAGATAACTGTTTTTGCCGGCATATTTATTCCTAAGGCAAAAGTTTCAGTGGTAAAAATCAGCTTTATTAAGCCGGTGGTAAAGAGCCTTTCGATTATTTCTTTTAATGTTGGAAGAAGCCCGGCGTGGTGATAAGCTATGCCCTTTTTGATAAGTGGGGCAAGAAGGTTTATATGAGGGGAGGAGGAAATGTTAAATTTATCTAATAACTCATCGAACATTTTCATTATTCTGTCTTTTTCATCTTTATTAAGAAAATCAAATTGCCCGGTTTCTTGAGCCAGCTCTTCGCATTTCCGCCGGGAAAAAGAGAAGTATACGCAAGGATAACCGCCAAGATCACCTATGCTTTTTAAAAGGCTCTTAAGGCGGTTGGGATTAGAAAAAGTATATTTTTCCTGATAAGAAGGATTTTTAAGATTTTTGGTCATATGGCTGGATTGAGTTAATTCGGAGAAATTATAAAAGGTCTCATTGTTGCATTGAAAAAAGAAGTGTAAAGGCACAGGCCTCACTTTTTCTACTATTGCTTTTATAGGGAAAGCGTGGATTTTTCGCAACCAGCCGATGAACTGGTCAATGTTAGGGATAGTTGCGCTTAAGCCCAGCATCTTCATTCGCTGCGGCAAAAGTATTATTGCTTCTTCCCATACGGTTCCCCGCTCCGGATCATCAAGATAATGAATTTCATCGAAGATTATCCAATCTCGCATCCTAAAACTTTGGGGGTCTACCAAGATAGCATTACGAAAGATCTCAGTAGTCATAATCAGAATAGGGGCGTTGCGGTTTATGCTAACATCCCCGGTAAGAATGCCGGTCTGCAGGGGGTATTTTTTAGAAAAATCCCTGAACTTTTGGTTGCTCAGGGCTTTTATCGGGGAGGTATAGATTATTCCTTTGTTGTTTCTTAGGCACTCTTCGATTACATATTCGGCAATCAAAGTTTTCCCTGCTCCGGTAGGCGCGCTTACAATTACCGATTGATTGTTTTCGGTGGCGGCAATCGCTTCTTGTTGAAATTTATCCAGCTTGAAGTTATCCATTGGGATATTATATCAAAGATTGGAAGAATGCGGTAAGATTATCGGAAGAATGATTTAGGCATATTTTGGTGGAGCCGGAGAGATTTGAACTCTCGACCTCTACGCTGCCAGCGTAGCGTTCTCCCAGCTGAACTACGGCCCCGAAAATTAATTAAATATATCATCTGAAAGCCAAATTGTCAATTGACACATT
>JAIWAR010000043.1:0-12846 GCA_048634245.1 Methanosarcinales archaeon
AATATATTAGCCGGAAGAAAAATTTTCGATAGTTTTTACAGCTATTTTTTCAGGGTCCGCTTGTTTTTGCAGGAACTCATCGACAATTTTTCTTCCGGCTAATATATTGATCATACCGACAAAATTAGTCTTTACCATTTTCTTTAAGATATACCAGCTTAAAGGGTTGAGTTTGTAGATTATAATATAAGGTATTTCTAATATAGCTAGTTCTACCGTAGCAGTACCTGAACAAGCAATGATGAAATCCGACTTTTTTATAGCCTCATATGAGTGGATAACAATATCCATTCCGGGTGAAAACTTCTCATAAAAGTTTTCTTCTAAATTAGGCGGCCTTATTATCTGAAATTGATACCCTTTGAGTTCTTTTTGGAGAATCTTTTTTGTTTTCATCATTACCGGAAGATGTCGTTTTACTTCATTCTCCCTTGAGCCGGGTAAGAATGAGATGATTTTTTTAAGGGGCTCTATGGTACTGTGTTCATCCCGGTGAGGGACTTCCTCAATTATCTCTAAGAGTGGATGGCCAAAATATAAGGCATCCATACCCTCATTTTTGTAAAAGGCCTTTTCAAACTTAAAAAGAACAATCATTTTATCTACATATTTTTTTATTGCTTTCACTCGTTTTTTCCTCCAGGCCCAGACTTGAGGGCTGATATAGTAGAAAAGAGGAAACTTTTTATTAAGTGTTTTAGCTAACCTCAGATTAAAGTCCGGAAAATCTATTAAAATTATCAAATCCGGTTTAAGATCCAGGATGGTTTCTTTTACTTTTTTAAAGATATTAAGGAGTTTCTTTAGAGAAGAGAGAACTTCAATAATTCCACACACTGAGTGTGCGAGGAGGTTAATCATTTGTTGAGAATGCTGGGCAAGGACGTCACCGCCAAAAGAGTAAATTTTGACTGAGGGGAACTTTTCTTTTAACTGTTTACTCAAACGCCCTCCGTAGAGGTCACCTGATTTATCTCCGGCAACAATAACTATTTTTTTCATCTCATGAAGTTTGTTAAAATTAAGCTTCAGCAGTAAGTTCCATTCAGAACCTTAACCCTTTTTCATGGCTTTTTCTATTTTGCAGGCCAGGCTTAAGGCATCCTTTGCTGTCCGGGCATACTCTATATCGAATTTTTTCTTACGGACTAAGCTTACAAAATCAGTAATTTCTTTTTTTAGCGGTTCCTCCTTGTTTATCGGGAGGCATTTTCTAATAATTTTGGTTTTTAGCTTTCTAAATATTTCTACTGTTTGTTGAGCATAATCTAAAGAAATATAAGCTTGGGGCATAAATATTCTTATTTTTCTCTCTGTTTTTTGAGATATCCGGGAAGAAGTTATGTTAGCTACACACCCGCAGTCGAAAGTGATACGGGCATTGGCTATATCTTCTGTTGAGGAGAGGACTTTTACGCCTTTGGCTTCGATTTTTTTAATTTTGCTTTTTAAAAGGTAGAGGATTATATCTAAATCATGGATCATCAAATCGAGAACAACGCTGATATCTAAGGAGCGGTGGGGATAGGGGCTTAGGCGGTGGCATTCAATAAAAAGGGGATTTTTAATAATTTTCTTTATCGATAAGTAGGCATTATTGTATCGTTCTACGTGACCGACAAAGAGAAGGGTTTTGTTCTTTTTAGCTGTTTCGACGAGCTTTTCTGCTTCCCTTAAGTCTTGGGTCAGCGGTTTTTCTACCAGAACCGGAATCTTGCTGTTAAGGAAAAAACTGGCAATCTTAAAGTGAGTAGATGTAGGGGTGGCAATGCTTACCAGATCTACCTTGCCCTTTAAGCTTCGGTAATCTTTATAGTGACAATACTCTTTATGAAGGTTAAGAGCTTTAGTCCGGGTATCTACAAGGTAAATTTTCCTTATCCCTTTAAGCTCCTTATAGATACGTAAATGGATACTGCCTAGTTTTCCAATTCCGATTACCCCTACTTTTAACATAGTTTACATACTATCAAATCCCTTGTGAAAAGTCAATTGGTGTGGTAGAATTCTTTAAAATTCAGGAGCTATGAAAAACTATTTAAAAGAGTATTTTAAACTGCTTAAATTCGCTAAATCCTACCGGGGGACTTTAGCTTTGGCCGGCCTCTGTATGGGGATATCTACCATTTTTGAGGGGGCTAGCCTGGGAATGATCGTCCCTTTATCCGACAGGGTCCTCACTAACAAACCGATAGCTATTCCCGGTAAACTGCCGTTATTTCTCTCCGAAATTATTGAAAAGTTTAATTCCATAGAACCCCTGGTCTTTCTTAAATTTATGGTTATTTTCGTGCCGTCTCTTTTTCTAGCTAAGGGATTGTTTGTTTTCCTGCAGGATTATTTAATGAACATTGTCGGCCAGGGCGTGGTAAGGGACGTAAGGAATGATCTTTATAGGAAATTTCAGGGCCTGTCTATGGAATTTTTTGGCCGCAAGAGAACCGGAGAATTAATGGCTCGGATTACTAACGATGTAGGAATTATCACTAATGCAATTTCTTATGCTCTTAAAGACTTAATTTTTGAGTCAATGAAGGTGGTTTTCTTTGCTTTTTGTGTTTTTTATATCGGCTTTAAGATTTCCTGGCAATTACCGCTGGTTGCTTTTGTTATTTTTCCCTGCATAATGTTTCCGGTAATAAGGGTTGGTAAAAGGGTTAAGAGATTTGCTTTGGAGGTACAGAAAAAAATAGCTGATTTAAATTCACTTATGGCTGAAACCATTCAAGGTGCTCATATTGTCAGGGCTTACTGCCGGGAAGATTACGAAGTGGAGAGATTTAAAGATATTAATCAACATTATTATAAATTCACATTGAAGACTGCCAAAAGAATGCTTATCCTCTCACCTTTAACTGAATTTATCGGTGTTTTAGGCGCGATATTAATCCTTTGGATTATCGGGAATGAGGTGATTTTAGGAAGGCTTTCTTTTGGAGTTATTGGTGTCTTTCTGGCTTTTTTAATGTCAATGATCCGTCCTTTTAAAAAACTATCCAATGTCTATGTTATTAACCAGCAAGCTTTAGCCGCATCAGCGAGAATTTATGATATTTTGGAGGAGGAGCCGCAGATAAAAGAAAGAAAACAGGCTAAAGGAATAAAAAGCTTAAATGTGGGAATCAGCTTTAAGGGAGTAGAGTTCAAGTATGGTGAAGGTGATGATTTCTTTTTGGGAGATATTAATTTAGAGATAAAGAAAGGGGAGATGATTGCTTTAGTCGGCTATTCCGGAGCCGGGAAATCGACCTTGGTGAATTTACTTCCCCGTTTCTATGACCCCCAAAAAGGGTTGATTAATATTGATGATGTGGATATTAAGGATTTTAAATTAAAAGATTTACGTTCCCTTATGTCTATAGTGTCTCAGGATACAGTTCTTTTTAACGCGACGATAAGGGATAATATTGCTTATGGAAAAGTTGATGCAAATGAGGCTGAAATTATTGAAGCGGCAAAAAAAGCTTATGCTTATGAGTTTATTATGAATATTCCTGAAAAATTTGATACAATTGTAGGGGATAGAGGTTTTCGGCTCTCCGGAGGAGAAAAACAGAGAATTTCGATTGCCCGGGCGATTTTGAAGAATTCTCCTATTTTAATTTTAGATGAGGCGACCAGCCATCTTGATTCGGTATCTGAACAGCTGATAAAGGATGCTCTTTATGTCCTCATGGAAGGAAAGACTTCTTTTGTCATTGCCCACCGTCTTTCTACTGTCCAGAAAGCGGATAGAATAGTAGTTTTAGAGAAAGGTAGAATCGTAGAGGTAGGAACTCATAACTTTCTTCTTAAGAGCGATACTTTATATAAGAAGCTTTATGATTTACAATTTAACGCATAAACCCCGTTAGAAGTAAACTGTTAGGAGAGGTTGTAGAATAAAGAAGTGGTTGAAAATGTTAAGAAATATGATATACTTTGGGTTTAATTTGGCCCGCATTGTCGGGATTCATTAAAGGAGGCAAGAGGAAAAATGGCGTTACCAGAGATTATTAGGA
This sequence comes from Methanosarcinales archaeon, assembly GCA_048634245.1. Classification (GTDB taxonomy): domain Bacteria; phylum Omnitrophota; class Gorgyraeia; order Duberdicusellales; family 4484-171; genus Susulua. The sequence continues at coordinate 4,002 of JAIWAR010000043.1, forward strand.
ATTTGTTGGAAAGCGGGGTTCACTTTGGGCATTTAAGTAAGCACTGGAATCCCAAAATGAAAAAGTTTATTTTTGGCAAAAAGAAAAATGTTTATATAATTGATTTAGAGAAAACAGCCCAAAAGCTGCAAGAGGCAAAAGATTTTTTAAAACAAAAGGCGGAAGAGGGTGGGAAAATTCTTTTTGTAGCCACCAAGAAGCAGTTGCGAAGCACAGTGAAAGAGCTGGCGTGTTCCTGCCAAATGCCTTACGTGACTGAAAGGTGGGTTGGCGGCCTGCTTACTAATTTTTCTACCGTAAGAAGAAGGGTAGAGAAATATTTAGATCTTTTGAAGCAACGGGAAACAGGTGGTTTTGATGTAATGGTAAAAAAAGAGGTTGTAAAATTGAATCGCGAGATAGAAAGAATGGAGAGGAGTTATAGCGGAGTTACTGCCTTAGAAGATCTTCCGGGCTGCGTCTTTGTAGTTGATCCTAAGAAAGAGGTTGCTTGTGTAAGAGAAGTGAATAAATTAGGCATACCCATTATCGCTTTAATTGATACTGATGCTAATCCTGATATTATTGATTACCCTGTGCCGGGAAATGACGATTCTATAAAATCAGTAAAATATATGGTTTCTTGCATAGTTGAGGCGATTAATGAAGGCCTTAGTAAGGCTGAAGAAGGGAAAAAGGATGAAAATGCAGCTGCAGCTGAAGAGGGAGCGCCTGAAGTTTCTTCTGCTCCAGAGGCCGAAGGCAGTGATCTAGAGAAGGAGGGGGAGTAGAATGGTCTTAGCGGATATTAAAAGGTTGAGAGAGTTAACCTCTTTGGGGGTTAATGATTGTAAAAAGGCTTTGAATGAATCTAAAGGTAATTTTAAAGAAGCCTTAAAAATATTGAAAAGTAAGGGGATTCAGATGTTGGAGAAGAAGGGGTCTCGGGCAACCGGTCAGGGGGCAATAGATTCTTATGTCCATTTTGGAGGGAATCTTGCCGCTTTAGTGGAGATAAATTGCGAAACCGACTTTGTCGCTCGTACAGAGATATTTAAGAAGTTTGCTAAGGATATAGCTATGCAGGTAGCAGCGGCCAATCCTGAATATATAGCAAAGGAAAATATCCCACAAGAGGTTTTAAAGACCCTAAAAAATAAAGATGAATACATTAAGAGATATTGTCTCCTGGAACAGTCGTTTATAAAGGACAACAAACTTTCTGTTGAGGAGTGTCTACGGGATATAGTATCTAAGACCGGGGAAAATATTGTGATTAAAAGATTCGTGCGTTTTTCCTTGGGAGAAGCAAGTGAAGGCTAAATACAAAAGGATTCTTCTCAAATTAAGCGGGGAGGCTTTTTTAGGCAAGCATTCTCACGGGATTGATACTAGTGTTTGTGCCCATTTAGCCAAGCAGGTTAAAGGGGTATTAAATCTAGGCATAGAAATGGCTTTGGTAGTGGGGGCGGGAAACATCTTTCGAGGAGTCCCTAAGTCTAAAGAGTTTCAAATACAAAGGACTGTCGCTGATTATATGGGGATGCTGGCGACAGTTTTAAATGGCCTTGCCCTGCAGAGTGCTTTAGAAAATCAGGGCATATCTACCAGGGTTATGACTGCGATTGGAATGGATCGAATAGCTGAGCCGTATATCCTCCGCCGGGCCGTAAGGCATCTTGAGAAAAAAAGAGTAGTTATATTTGTTGCTGGAACAGGAAACCCTTATTTTACTACTGATACTGCTTCTGCTTTGCGTAGTGTAGAAATTGGTGTTGATATTCTACTTAAGGGTACTAAAGTCGACGGAGTTTATTCCGCAGACCCCCTTAAGAACAAAAATGCCAAAATGTTTAAGGAATTAACTTATATGGAGGTGATTAACAAGGGATTGAGGATAATGGATACAACAGCGATTACCTTGTGTATGGAGAATAAATTACCTATAACCGTTTTTAATTTTATGAAACCGGGCAATTTGAAGAAAGTGGTTTGCGGACAAAATATCGGAACCTTTATTAAATGAGGTAAGACATATGTTTAAAAAGAGAGTTTTAAAAGAAATAGAAGATAATATGAAAAAGGCCATAGAAGCGACAAAAAGAGAGTTGGCTGAACTTCGTTCCGGCAGGGCTAATCCGAAAATGGTCGAGGGTATAAGAGTGGATTACTACGGAACACCTACCTTGCTTAAAGAAATTGCTACCATTGGTATTCCGGAAGCCCGAATGATAGTAATCAGCCCTTACGATCCTTCGTCGGTAAAAGAAATTGAAAAGGCGATTCTACAATCAGGGCTGGGAATTACTCCCATAGGAGACGGTAAGATTCTAAGATTAATAGTTCCGCCTTTGTCTGAGGAGAGAAGAGAGGAATTGATAAAGATTGTTAAGAAGACAATCGAAGAAGGGAAAGTATCAATTAGGACTGCAAGAAGGGACGGCAAAGAAAAGATAAAGAGCCTGGAGAAAGATAAGAAGATTACCGAAGATGAACGTTTTAAATCAGAAGAAGAATTACAGAAAATAACCGATAGACATACTGCAGAGATTGGTAAGGTTTTAGAAGGGAAAGAAAAAGAACTGAAAGAGTTTTAGAAGAACCTTCGATAAAAATAGACAACAAAGTCGTTGGGCCGCTAGCTCAGTTGGTAGAGCACCGCCCTTTTAAGGCGGGTGTCCCGAGTTCGACCCTCGGGCGGCTCACTATAAATTTTATTCCGTAAAATTTACGCGGATGTGGCGAAATTGGCAGACGCGCTAGCCTTAGGAGCTAGTGAGGAAACTCATGGGGGTTCAAGTCCCTCCATCCGCATAAGGTGTTTATTTGATTAGTCGCGGGGGTAGCTCAATTGGCTAGAGCGTCACGTTGCCAACGTGAAGGTTGAGGGTTCAATTCCCTTCCTCCGCTCCATACTCAATACGCAATACGAAATATACATATGGATATTTTAGATTATTTAGATAAAGATTGCGTTTTAATCAGTTTAAAACGTAAAAGTAAGAAAAATACCATTTCGGTGATTCTTGATTGTCTTGTAGCGAATAAGAAGATATCTAAGAAGGATAGAAAAGAAGTTTTTAAAGCCATCCTTCAAAGAGAAGAGATGGGATCTACCGCAATTGGAAACCACATAGCTTTTCCCCACGCTAGGACTAATTCCGTTAAGGATATTATAATCTGTATCGGCATATCTAAGGAAGGGATTGATTTTGATTCATTAGATCAAGAACCGGTTAATATTGTAGCCCTTCTTCTTTCTAACCAAAGGGAAGCAGGTTTACATCTTAAGATGCTGGCATTTTTAGCAAGAATGTTGCGCGATAAATATCTGGTTCAAAGGTTAAAGAATGTTAAAGATGGAGAGGAAGTTATTTCTTTGTTGGATAAGCAGCAGCAGGCAATAAGATAGTTTCTTTCTGATATTAAAGATGTAGTGATATGAAGAAGTTTATGAAAATTATAAAATGGTTCTATCCCGGCTTGAAGATAAAAAGATGGGTTATCCTGTTATTCTTGAGCTTTTTATTTTTAATTTTTTCATCTATAAAGCTTGCTCAGAATAGTCATTTATTTTTGAAGATATTTTACTCGCTTTTATTTACCGTTTCTTTTATTGGGTTTGTGGCTGGAATGTGGTTTCTTATCAGGAGTTTTTTTGAGGCTATTTATCCTGAGAAGAATAAGGAAATCATTGATATAATTTATGAGAAAAGATTTCTATCAAAGGGGCCAAAGATTGTTGCTGTTGGCGGCGGCACAGGCCTTTCAACCATTCTGGAAGGCTTAAAAGAGTATACTGCAAATATAACAGCTATAGTCGCTGTTGCGGATGAAGGCGGTTCTTCCGGGCGCCTGAGGGAAGAGTTTGGCATTTTGCCCCCGGGAGATATAAGGAATTGCCTTGTTTCTCTAGCTGAAGCCCCTCAGCTAATGCGTGATTTGTTTCAGTATCGTTTCAGGGAAGGTGAGGGAATCAAAGGGCATAGTTTTGGGAACATTTTTATTACCGCTATGACTCAGGTAACCGGGAGTTTTAAGGATGCCGTAAAAGAATCGAGTATTATTTTGGCTATCCGGGGAAGGGTCTTGCCTTCGAGTTTGGATGACATACGCCTTAAGGCTGAATATAGCGATGGAACAATAGAAGAAGGGGAAGATAAGATTCCTCAGGGAGAAAAGGTAATAAAAAAAATATGCCTGATTCCACAAAATGCCAAGTCTAATCCTGAAGTGACCGAGGCGATAAAAGAAGCAGAGATAATAATTCTTGGCCCGGGAAGTTTATTTACCAGTATCATTCCTAATCTTTTAATAGACCAGGTTAGAGAAGAGATTACCAGACGGGATATCATGAAATTGTATCTTTGCAACGTAATGACTCAACATGGCGAAACCGACGGTTTTACGGCGTTTGACCATCTTGATAAGATTGTTTTTCACTCTGGCAGGGGTGTTGTTAACTGTTGTTTAGTAAATTCCGGCCGCCTTAAGCACGATTTACTTATTAAATATGCGCAGAAAAAATCTTTTCCGGTAATTTTTGATCGGGAAAGATTTAAAAAGATGGGGATATCGATTTTTGAAGGAGATGTTGTGAGTAAAGATAATTATTTGCGTCACAATTCTCAAAATACAGCGAGAGAAATTATAAATATTTATAACTCTACAAAGAAAAAATGGAAAGGCTTAAAGAGCAAGTCATTGTAAAAAAGATCCATGGTTTACATGCCAGGCCGGCGACTATTTTTGTGCAGTTGGCTAACAAGTTTAATTCTTCGGTAAAACTGGAAAAGGATGGTGAGCCTGTCGATGGTAAGTCAATAATGGCCATATTAAGTTTGGGGATAAATACAGGTGTAGAAGTAAGGCTAATTGTTGAGGGGGATGATGCTCAAGAGGCAATGGAAGATTTAAGGAATTTTTTAATAAAAGATGAGGGTGATAATGATTAAGATAAAAGGTATTGGCGTTTCCGGAGGAGTGGGAATAGGTAAAGCTTTGCTCTTAAGAAAGGATGAATTTTCTGTTCCTAAGAGAAAGATTGCTCATGATGAGATTTCCCGGGAAATTTATCACTTGGAAGAAGCTTTAATGGAAACGCGCCGCCAGATTTCTGAATTGCAGAAAAAAATATCTCGTGAGATCGGTTTTGACCATAGCCGGATATTCGAAGCCCATTATTTGGTTTTAGAGGATAGGGTTTTGATTGAAGATGTTATTAGGCAGATTAAAACTAAGAGGGTAAACGTTGAGTATGCTTTTTCTGAAAGTATAAAGAAGTATGTCAATACTTTACTTAATTTAAAGGATGAATATTTACGGGAAAGGGTGGTGGATATAGAAGACATTTCCCGGAGAGTTTTGCGGACAATGCTTAAGGAAAAAATATTGTCTTTGAGTGATTTAAAAGAGAAGGTAATCATTGTTGCCCACGACTTGGGGCCTTCGCAGACCGCTTCTTTACCTAAGGAGAAGGTTTTGGGATTCGTTACCGATGTCGGCGGTAGGACTTCGCATACGGCAATTATTGCCAAAAGTTTACGAATTCCCGCGGTTGTAGGTTCGGAGATCGCTACAGAAAACATAAGATCCGGGGATAAAATTATAGTTGATGGTTCCAGTGGTAATATTATAGTCCGCCCCACGGATAAGGTTTTAAAAGAATACCGTAAAAAATCAACTATATACACCAAAGAAGTAGAAGCGATACATATACCTAAAGCTGTCAAGGTTCGCACCAAGGACGGTAAGGCAATAGTCGTTTCCGGTAATATTGAAATTCCCGAAGAACTTCTTCTGGTTAAAAAATACGGCGCAGAGGGAATCGGCCTCTATAGAACCGAGTATATTTTTCTGGGAAGAAGGGATTTACCTTCGGAAGAAGAGCAGTATAAAGCATATTCTAAGGTGGCAAAAGATGCTAATCCTCATTCGGTTATTTTTAGAACGATTGATATCGGCGGCGATAAGTTTCTTTCGCAGCCGGAAGTTCCTCAAGAGATGAGCCCTTTTTTGGGATGGCGGGCAATTAGGTTTTGCTTAGCACGTCCTGAGGTGTTCAAAGTGCAGTTGCGGGCAATTCTAAGAGCCTCTGTGGTTAATAATGTAAAGTTAATGTTTCCTATGATCTCAGGAGTAGAGGAATTAAGGCAGGCAAAGACGCTTTTAGAGAAGTGCAAGAAAGAATTAAAAAAAGAAGGAAAAAAATTTGATAACAATATTTCTGTGGGGGCGATGATCGAAGTTCCTTCGGCAGCCTTAACCGCTGATGTTTTAGCAAAAGAGTGTGATTTTTTCAGTATCGGCACAAATGATTTGATTCAATATTCTTTGGCCGTAGACAGAACTAACGAAAAGGTAGCTTATCTTTATGAGCCGGGGCATCCGGCAGTTTTAAAGTTAATAAAGAGTATTATTGAGGTTGCCCATCAAAATGATATCTGGGTGGGGATGTGTGGTGAGATGTCCGGAGAGCCTATTTTCGCATTTTTACTTTTAGGAATGGGGCTGGATAGATTTAGTATGTCTCTTCCTCAGGTTCCTAAGATAAAAGAGTTAATAAGTAAGATTAACCTCAAAGATGCTAAGGCAGCTCTCCTCCAAACTCTGGAGTTTTCTACAGCTAAAGAAGTAGAGGTATATCTGCAAAATGAATTACGGAAGATTTTAGGCGATAGTTTTTACCATAGTTTAATGATTTAAATATGCGTATAGCAATTCTTGCCGCTGGTTATGGAACAAGGCTCTATCCCTTAACTAAAAGGATAGCTAAGCCTTTGGTCCCGGTGAATAATAAGCCGATGATTAATTATCTAGTCGATAAGATAAAAACTTTAGGCAAGAATTTTCCTATTGAAGAGGTGAGAGTTGTTGTTAATAATAAGTTTTATAAGAGTTTTTTGACCTGGAAAAAGAAATATAAGATAAGGGCAACGATCCTTAACGACGGCTCAAACAGCCCCGAGGATAGATTAGGTGCTATAAAGGATATGAAGTTTGTTATAGGGGCAACAAAAGCGGATTGGCTAGTTTTAGGCGGAGATAATTTGTTTCAGGACGATTTGGTAAAGTTCATTAAATTTGCCAAGGGCAAATTGCCGTATCCTTCAATTGGCCTTTACGATGTTAAATGTAAAAAAATGGCCACGCGTTTTGGTGTGGTAACGGTAAACAAGAGAAAAAGGATAGTTAAGTTTCAGGAAAAACCAAAAAAACCCCCTTCTACTTTAGCTGCGTCTTGCGTTTATTTTTTTCCCAAACAGTCTTTATCTTTATTTGATTCGTTTATTGCTAAGAATGAAAATGTTGATGCTTCGGGAAGATATATAGCTTGGCTGAGGAGAGAGTCAAAAGTTTTTGGGTATACACTGAAGGGAAAATGGATTGATATCGGGCACTTTGATTCTTTAAAACAGGCTGAGCAGGAGTTTAAATGAGGGGAGGCATATGCGATTAAAAAAATTAAGAGGAAAAATTGACCAAATAGACGAAAAGCTACTTAAGCTTTTTAATCAAAGAGCCCTAGAGACTTTGAAAGTCAGCCGGCTAAAGGAGAAGGAAAAATTGAATGCTTATTCTCCGGGTAGGGAAGCGAGCATATTGAATCATTTAGCGAGGCTGAATAAAGGGCCTTTTTCGGCTCAAGACGTAAGGAGTGTTTTCCAGGAAATACTTTCTATTTGCAGGGCTCAAAGAGTAACCATGAAGATAGCTTATTTAGGCCCTGAAGCAACTTTTACTCATATAGCTGCTAAAAAGAAGTTTGGTAAATCTTCGAATTATCTTGAATGTCACAGTATAGTCGATGTTTTCACAGAGGTTCAACAGCACAGGGCAGATTATGGTGTAGTTCCTATTGAGAACTCTACTGAAGGTGCTGTGAATCATACTCTTGATATGTTTATAGATTCTGAACTTAAAATATGTTCAGAAATGTACCTATCTATACAGCATAATCTTTTAAGTAAGCACAAAAGTTTATCTTCTATAAAAAGAGTATATTCTCACGAACAGGTGTTTGCCCAGTGCCGTAATTGGCTTAAGAATAATTTGCCTAATGCTAAGCTTATTTCTTCTGCAAGCACGACTCAAGCGGCAATATCTGCTACTTTGGGAAAAGGCAGGGCTGCCATAGCGAGTAAAATAGCGGCTGAAGAGTATAAATTAAATATAATAGCCTGCTCCCTCGAAGATTTAACACATAATATTACCCGGTTTTTAATAATAGGGAGGCAGGAGGTTAACCCTACTACATGCGATAAGACAGCGATAATGTTTTCAATGAAAGATAAAGCCGGAGCCTTGCATGATGCTCTTGCGTCATTCAAGAAAGAGAATATAAACCTTACTAAAATAGAGTCCAGGCCTTCTAAGAAAAAGGCCTGGAAATATTACTTTTTTGTTGACATAGATGGACATAAGAATTCCGCCTCCATAAAGAAGGCTTTAAAAGCATTAGAGAAAGTGTGTTTTTTCGTAAAAATTCTCGGTTCTTATCCTAAAGAGGGTTGACCGGGGATAAAAGGGTAAAGGACAAAGTAAAAAATGACATTATCTAGAAAAGAGTTAAGCGAAATAAAGGCTTATAAGCCGGGCAGGCCGATTGAGGATGTAAAGAGGCAGTTTGGGTTGGCTGAGGCCTATAAGCTTGCCTCTAATGAAATTCCCTTTCCACCTTTTTATATACGCAGAGCAATCCAGGAGGAGTTAAAAAACATTAATCGTTATCCTCAGGGAGATAGTTTTTATTTGAGGAAAGCTCTGGCTAAAAAATTAAAGGTTGAGAAGGGCCAAATTGTTTTTGGTAACGGCTCTGATGAAATAATAGTTTTAGCTTTAAGAGCTTTAATCTCTAAGGGGGATG
>JAIWAR010000044.1:0-12813 GCA_048634245.1 Methanosarcinales archaeon
GGGGCACAAAACTGCAGCCAAAGCAGCCCATAAGAAACCTAAATACAAAAGCCTGCTCTATGCTCTTTGATAAGCTAAAAAATAAAGAGGCCAGGAAAAACCCCAGAGTTGTAAAAAGAAGAATCTTTCTTACCTTAACCACCCTGGTAAAAGGAGCCCAGACAAGGGCAAACACCCCGTAAGGAAGCATGTAAAGCCAGGTAAGCGGCAGGGCGTACTCTTTAGTTACCCCAAAATAAAGGGCTATTGAGGGTATTAGGGCTGCTGTCGCGGCAACACCAAAAGATACCGCAAAAAACATCAGACAAAAGATGTAAAAACTTAATTTAGGCATTAATTTCTTTTTCGATTATCTCCTTAAACAGTTTTAAGTTATCCTGGGAATGCTTATTTATTAACTCCTCAACTTGAGAATCGGTATATTTAGCCTTACTATCCATCTTAAAATCTTGTATCCAGGTCATTTGGATTCCGCCTTCAACTTCTCTATAAAGCCAGATAATCTTCATATACTCAAAAGGAAACATTGGCTCTATCCTGCAGGCATAAGCGAACTTATCTTCTTTAAAAAGCAGGCGGTAAGATTTCCAGCTATTCCCGTTCTGATGAGTGAGTTTAAAAATAATCTTATTACCTTTGGTTTCTAAAACATCCGACGCGGTATACTCTTCGAATAGTTCTTTCCAGCGGGAAATATCATTGCTAATATCAAAAATTAACTCATAAGGGGCATTAATCACAATCGAGTTTACCGTATGTGCCATGAATCCTCCTTTTTAAATTATAAAACCGCAACTACCCTTGACCAGGCGGCCCCGGTCTTTCTTATTCTCACCGGGAAACAAATAACTTTAAACCCAAAATCCGGTAGTTTATCTAAATTGGCTAATCTCTCAATATGAATAAACTCTCTTTTACGGCCATAGAAATGAGCCGGCCATAAAACTTTAGAGTCTTTATTCTTTAAAAAATCCCTCATCATAAGTTTATAAGGCCTGTCTATGCCCATGGTATCTACTCCGAATATCTTTATCTCTCTATCAAGAAGATAATCTATGGCCGAAGAATCCACTCCCGGATAATCGGAAAAATATACGGGCATCCCATGAAGACGGTCAGAGCCGGTATAAAAAAGAACGATATCCAGGGGTTTTAACGAATAGTTAATCTTTTCTAAAGCGGCTTCCAAATCTTTATCTTTAATAACCTCATCCCCCCTCTTATGAGTAAAGTCTAGCTTCACCCCGTTTCCATAACACCACTCAAGCGGTATTTCATCAGCTGTCTTTGAAGGCCTTCCCTGAGACTTGCTTCCGTAGTGATAAGAATAATCAAGGTGGGTTCCGCTATGCACTGAGGAGTGCACTATCTCAAGTGATAAAAACTCCTCGTCAGGCAAATCTTCTTTTTTAACTATACGTTTCCCAAAAAAATGCTTAATTCTCCCCTTAAGGGTTTTGCCCATTAAAACCTTATTTAATTTCTTAACCCCATCCTTGTGAGACACACGGTCAATCCTTAAATCATGGACCTCAAAAGCTTTATCATCAATGGGCAAACTTAAATCTACTATCTTCAACTTATTCCCTTTAAAATTGCTATTTTTTCTTTTCTAACACTCCAACAATTTCATTAACGGTAGAAAATTTTGTAATCTCATTAGCCTCTATCTTTACCCCAAAGTGCTTATTAAAAGAGACTACCAACTCTACCATCTCGGTCGAATCAACCCCTATAGAATCGTATAGTTTTTGATCTTCTTTTATCTCATCCTTCCTTATATCCAAAGTTTTAGATATAACCTCTAATATTTCATCCTTTAACTCCATAAAACCACCTCCTCTTCTACCCAAATCCTTGCACCCCGAAGCGCAAGGATTACTTTTCTATTGCTAAAACAACATTTATTCCGCCCCGGCCTCTGGCAATAATCAGGGCTTTATTTATAGTTCTTTCTTTAAGTTCATTAGGGGTATAATCTAAATCGCAATAAGGATCGCTCATCCGGTAGTTAATTGTAGGGCAGACAAGCGAATATTTCATTGAAAAAAGAGTAACGATTAAATCCAGGGCACTCTGGGCACCCAGAAGATTTCCATACATACTCTTAGGAGCGCTAAGCGCGATATTCTCTATTTGTTTTCCAAATACATTCTTTAAAGCTAAGGTTTCAAGATAATCTCCCATTACAGTTGCCTCACCATCCAGGCAAATATAATCTATATCTTCTTTATTCCAGCCGGCATCTTTTAAACACTCTTTGATTGCATACTCTAATTCAGCTGATGAAGAACTATACCTTGAATAGTGATAGCCATCGGAAGAAAACCCTATTCCCTTAATAAATCCATAAACAGGAACCCCTCTTTTTTTGGCTTTAGACTCCTTCTCTAAAATCACTACCCCTGAACCCTCGCCTAAAGCAAAACCATCCCTATCTAGATCATAAGGCTTATATGCTTTTTTAGGGGTAAGATTATTTTTGGATAAATTACCACAACTATTCGCGCTCAATAAAGCATAAGGAGTAATCGGAGCTTCCATTCCCCCGGCCACCACAAAATCATTCTTGCCTTTAGCGATTATTTTAGAACCATACCATAAACTTAAAGCCGAGGAAGCCTTATCAGCAACAATAGTTTTGCTGTAACCCTTAAAGCCGTAATATATGGTAATCTGGCCCTGAGGTGCTGCAGGAAACCAAGCCGAAGCCATGTGGGGCGAAATCCCTTCCTTTCCCTCAATATACATATCCCGCAGCTCAGTTTCAGCAAAAAGCCAACCGCCGATAGCATTTCCCATAAAAACACCGACTCTATCTTTATCGATTTTGTCTAAATCCATTCCGGCATCGATAATAGCCTGCTCTGAAGCAACTAAAGCCATATGGGAAAACACATCTATTTTTTTAATCAACCTTCCGGAAAGATGCGTATAGTGGTCAAGCTCATGAACCTGGCCGGCAATCCGGGAAGGATAAAGACTGGCATCAAACCTTTTAATCTCATCAACGAAAGATTCACATCTCTTAAGATTAGCCCAGAAAGTTTCTTTTTTTAACCCGCAGGGTGAAACTACGCCAACACCTGTTATTGCCACTCTATCGCTCATTGATTACCTCCACCTCTTAAACACAATCGAAGAATGAATTCCCGAAAATCCGCTGCTGGTCTTAAGTATATACTCCGGCATTAACTCTCTGGCTTTATTAGGAATATAATCTAAATCACACTTAGGGTCAGGCTCTTCCTGGTTAATAGTCGGAGGAAGATACCCTTTCTCAAAAATCATACAGCATAATACACTTTCTACAGCATTAGCCGCGGCTAAAGGATGGCCGATCATCGATTTAATTGAGCTTATCGGCAACTTATAAGCAAAATCTCCAAAGACCTTTTTGTAAGCATCGGTCTCAAAAGCATCATTCTGCCTGGTGGATGAACCATGAGCATTAACGTAAGAGATATCCTCGTTTTTTATCCCGGCATCTTTTATCGCTTCCCGCATACAACGAGCCATGGGTTCACCGTTCTCAGGTAAATCAGTCATATGATAAGCATTGCAACTTGTACCATAACCCATAATTTCAGTATAAATATGAGCACCTCTTTTCTTAGCATGCTCTAACTCTTCCAGTATGAGCACTCCGGCAGCCTCACTGATAACAAACCCATTCCTTTTATTGTCAAAAGGACGGCTGGCTTTATGCGGTTGGTCATTATTCTTAGCCAAAACACTTACCACATCAAACGCCCCAAAGGTAATCGGCGTAATCGGGGCTTCTGAAGCTCCGGCGATAACCACATCCTGTCTCCCCTCCTGGATAAGCTCATAAGCAAACCCTAAGGAATCAGTTCCGGCTGTACAGCCGGTTGAAACTGTACAATTTATTCCCTTAGTCCCGTAAATAGCCCCAATCTCAGCGCTGGGGGTATTAAACATAGCGGCATCATAAAGATACGGCCTGCCCTTTCTGGGGTCAATAGGGTTTTTCCCCCAATCAGTAACCAGTAAAAATTCTTCTTCCATAAAACGGGTTCCGCAAATAGCATTAGCCAGAATTACCCCGCATTTGCGCCGGTCTAATTCATTAAAATCTATTTTCGCGTCTTCTATCGCTCCCTTAGCGGCAGCGATTCCAAATTGAACATATCTATCCATACGTTTATGATCAATTATGCCAAACTTTAGAGGATCAAATCCTAAATCCTGAGAAGCAATTTTTGAAAGAAATAAACTTACATCAAAATTTTCAACCCTCTCAACACAAGGCTTACCTTTAATCATATTGTTATAAAATTCACTCTTATCTTCTCCGGCTGCACAAATAACTCCGATTCCGGTGATTACTACTCTTCTCACTTTTTTTCCTCCTTCCTGGTAATTTTAAATACAATGTTTCCGCCATCAGGGCAGGTTACCGTATCTATAGAATTTTGATTATCCATAAACTGAAACTTTGCCCCAAAATTAAGGGCAAAAAGAGCCGGAAAAGCTACATGCCAGGCTGCTCCGCAAAATTCCGGAATACACTTTAAACCTTTGATATCCCACTTATCGCCAACCTTATATTTATAAAAGCACTTACCCTTGGCTTCAACAACTTCAATAACCATCTCTTTAGGATTCGGCCCTTTATGATTAGGATCTTTGGGGACTACATCAATACTGCCTTGCTTATTAAAAATCTCAGCTTTAAACTCTAATTTTCCGCCATCAGGGCAGGTTATTTCTAAAGACCGCTCATTCTCCATAAAGGGAAATTTTGCCCCAAAACTTAAAGCATAAATTACCGGAAAAACAGCGTGAGCTAATCCCAAACAAAAATGTTTAGGCGGATGAGTAAAATCTTCTAAGATAAGCTCATCCCCAATTTTATAGCCATGATAACAATGGCCGTAAACATTCTTTACAGTAAGCTTAAGCTTGGAAAAAGGAGTCTTGACCATTTCTACACCACCCTTTTGGTTGAGGATATCCCTCAGCCGAATTTTTTACTTTCTTACGCTCTCCAGCTCCAGAGATAAATCTTGTTTGCTTATAAATGAATCTTTATCCTGAACCCGATGGACCAACTCAACAATTTTTTCATTTATCGGCGCTTCTAAATTATTCTTCTTGGCAAGGCTGACGATTTCTCCGTTTATATAGTCAATCTCTGATGGCTTACCGCTCTTTATGCTCTGGAGTATTGAACCGTATAGAGGCTCCCGGCTTAAAGAAACCATAACTTTGGAAAAAATATCCGCGGCTTTATCTACCTCCATTGAAACTAACCTTTCCAATCTTGCCAAGGGAAAAGTAGGTAAATCTGCCAACTCTATGCCGCTGGCCTTGACGATGTTAAATGCTTCTCTATTTAATTCTATTGCTATCTTTGCAAACTCAAGACCGGAAAAGGCCTCCTGCATGGATAAACCTAAGATTGCCGGAATACAATTATTCAGATTAATAAATAACTTAAGATATTTAGCTCCTTTTATTTTATCTGAGATCACACTATCAAAAACAGAACTTAAAAAGCTGTTCACTTTCTCCAAATCAGCCACCTTTTCCCCAAAGATATTACCTAATATTAAATCGCCTTTAAAATTATGGACGACCTTATTAGGACGGTAAAATGTTGCCCCAAACATTACAATTCCGGTAATGATTTTTTGTTTAGGAAAATATTTACTAAGTATATAATCGGCTCTCACCCCGTTTTGGGTACTAATAATCGTTGCCTCTTTTAAGTGCTTAATATTCTCTTTTATCATCTCCTCTAAATCGCCTATCTTACTGGCAAAAATAGCTAAATCTACTTTACCTTGAAGCCTGGTATCGACCCTTACCTTATAGTTGCCTGAACCTCTTACTCCTTCAATGAACAATCCATCCTTAAGCAAAGGCTCTTTCTGGTAATCTTTAACTATGCCGATAACATCAATATTTTCTCCCCAAAGATATCCTAAAAATAACCCCCCGATTGCCCCACATCCTAAAACTGCTACTTTCATCTTATTTTTTCTTTCCTCATCGCCTGCTGAAACCCGGCTTCAACACAATCAACCAACATACTTTGAATAATCTATGTTTAGCTGGTTAAGTAACCGCTGAAGCATCTCTTTAAAAGCCGGAGGCACTTCCTGGAAAAAGGCAGTGATTAGATCCTCATCTTCAACTTCTCCGGAACCTCTATCTTTAGCTAACTCTTCGGATTTACCTTTAATAAGCTGCTGGGCAATTGTCCTGTGAAATTGGGGTAAATTCTCTGTTATCTTATCAAACTTCTCCTTTGCCCCTTTACTCCAGATAATCTCCATAATTTCTTTTCTCCTCTTTTACAACTTATCAATAACACTAAAAGCTAAATCAATCATCTTCATTTCAGCTCCAAAAAACTTATAGTCGGCAAATCCCAATGCTCCGGTAATAAGATTATCCGACACCGCTAATACCGCGGCTACCTTTCTTTTGTAAAGATTTGCTACAGTCACAAATGGAGATGTCACCATATCAACCGCAATCGCGCCTTTTTCAATATAAGGATTAACTATCTCTTTTGTTTCTCTGAATAGAGCATCTGTTGTCCATACCCCTCCGCTATGAAGGGTCCCGGCAGCTTTAAAGACCTCTTCTATTTTAGAAGTTAAGCCGCTATCTACCTTAGATTCAAAATTATCATCAACATAGTAACGGGTTGCTCCGTCTCCTCTGATAATATCAGTAGCTAAGATATAATCCCCGATATTGATATCCTCGCGTAAAGCCCCGCAGGAACCAAGCCTGATAAGAGTATTGATTCCGCCGGCACATAAAAACTCAGTAACAAAGGCTGAATCCGGAGCATAAAATCCGCCATTGCCTACAGTTATTTTCTTATCCTTATAAAAACCGCTCCAAAAAGTATATCCAAGAAAGGTAAAATTTTTTACACAATTCTCTAAACGCTCCAAACACATCTTTGCTCTGTGCTGCTGGCCGCTGATTAAAGCAATTTCGCCAAAATCGCCTTGTTTGAATTGCAAAGAAGCAAGAAGCTCCTTAGGGCCCAGATGAAGGTCTCTTTGCATCATAACTTATCTCTCTCCTTTAATTTAACTTTATCTACTTTTCCGGTTCTATTCTTAGGCAAATCATTTACAAATTCAAAGTAACGGGGAATCTTAAAGTGGGCCAGATGCTCTTTTAAAAAATCTTTTAATTCCTGCTGCTCTAAAATACTTTGCTCTTTAAAAACAATAAACGCTTTGGGCACTTCCCCCCGTAAATTATCAGCCACACCGATAACAGCAGCTTCTTTTATCTTAGAATGCCTCTGTATTTTTTCTTCAACTTCAGCCGAAAAAACTATCTCACCGGCCACCTTAATCATATCTTTTTTCCTTCCCACTATATAATACAAACCATCGGTTCCGAGCCTAACAATATCACCGGTCTTAAGCCATTGGTCCTGGGTTAACACCCCTTTAGTCAAAGCCGGTTCCTTATAGTATTCTCTCATAACCGCCTCACCCTTAACCCACAACTCACCCTGCTGGCCCGGCCCTAATTTATTTCCGTTGTCATCAACAATTTTAACCTCCATATTAAAATTAAAAGAGCCGATGCTGGAAATCTTATCTTCATCGGCAGGAGAAAAAGTATTGGGCGCTGAGGTCTCAGTCATACCCCAGCCGTTTAAAACAACCGCCTTAGGACATACCTTATGAAACCGGCGCAAAAGCACAGGCGATGAAGGCGCGCCAAAAACAACCGCAAACCGCAAAGAAGAAAGGTCGGATTTATCATACTCTTTTAAGGAAAGGATAGCTATATACATTGCCGGAACAATACAGAATATAGTAACTTTATGGCGCTCTACTCTCTTTAAAAACTCTGATGGCTGAAATCTTTCCATAAGAATAAGAGACGAAGAAAAATAAATCATCAGGAGTACATAGCCTAAACCTCCAATATGAGAAAAAGGAACTCCCCCGCATAAAAATATATCATCAGCGGATACTCCTAAAAAGTGGTTAATAGCTTCGGGAGGATTATTCAAATGCCTGAACTCTAAACATACTCCTTTAGGGTGGCCGGTAGAACCAGAGGTATAGAATATAGAGGAAAGGCCTTCTTCTCTATACTCTGCTTGAGGTTCATCAAGGCCGCCTTTTTCTAAAATCAAATCCCATGAAGAAAAACTTTTGTTTTCTTGCCCGGATATAATTATTTCTTCTAAGCCTAAACACTTACTCTTAATATTAGCTAAATCTACCTCTTTCCTGGGGTGAGTAATTAAAACTTTTGCCTGGCTATGATTAAGAAAATCAATAATTTCATTTTCAGTCAACATGAAATCTAAAGGAACTATTGCCGCACCGGCGCTAAAAACACCTAAAAAAGTAAATATAGCTTCCGGGGCATTAGGCAAAAACATAGCAATTTTATCATCTTTTTTAATGCCCAGCCCAAGAAGATAATTAGCAAGTTTAAAAGAAGTGCTTTTAAGTTCCTGAAAAGTAATTATTCTCTCCCGGAATAAAATTGCCGGCTTTTGAGGATGGTCTTTAGCTTGTTTTAGAAGTAATTCTCTTATATTCATAGTTTAAAGAGTGGTAAAATTTGAATAGTAAAATTTTACTATTTGTGCTTATTTAGTCAAGTTTTTTTACCTATAATAAACACTAAATAATTATTTTCTTCGTAAGATGCTTAAAACTTCAAGGTGAGGCGTATGAGGAAAAAAGTCAAAAGGTTCAATAAAATCAAGATTATATTCATCCAGAAGCCCTTCTAAATCTATAAAAAAAGCTTTGGGGTTACAAGATGAGTAAAGAATAGCTTTTGGTTTTAATCTTAAAATAGCTCTTATTATCTTGGGGGAAAGCCCGCAGCGGGGAGGGTTCACGATTAAAAGGTCCGTATCCTGATAAAAAGCACCCTGGGTATTAAGAAACTTCCTTGAATCAGCGGTGAAAAAAGAAATATTTTCAATTTTGTTAATCTTGGCATTCTGCCAAGCCATATTAACGATTTCGGTTTCTTTTTCTACCCCCCAGACAAATTTTGCATCCCGGGCAAGAACCATCCCGATAGAACCCACTCCGCAAAAAAGGTCTAATACCTGCTGCTGAAGAGATAGGCCGGCATACTTTTTGATTTTCTTATAAAAATCTACTAACATATAAGGATTAATTTGGAAAAAAGTATCAATATCAATTCTAAATCTTAAATCATCTATTTTCTCTTCAATAAAAGGCTCCCCGTATAAAAGCTCTTTCTTTTCAAAAACCACCGCGTCCGAAAATGAATCGTTGATAATATGATAAATAGATTTGATAGCGGATTTTAATTTTAAGGAGGTTAGAACTTTTATTAATTCTTTAGAATCCAGGGCTTGGGCACTGCTGGTGACTATCCCAATCATAATCTCTTTAGTGAATTTTGCTTCACGTACAATTAAGTAACGTAAAAATCCCCGGTGAGTAAATTTATTATAAGCCGGATATTTTTTCTTTTTTGCAAACTCTTTAATTGTTTTCAGGATTTTTCCTGAATCAGGAGAAAAGATTAAACATTCTTCTATGTCTACCACCTTTCTCTTTTCGTTTTTGCTGTAAAGGCCGCAAACAACTCCTTCTTTACCGGTAGGCCCGGTCAGAGAATTCTCTAATGGGGCAAAAGTAAATTCCATTTTATTACGGTAATATTCAACGACAGAAGGATTAATTGGTTTTATTGAGGTATCGATTTTGTGAAAACAGGCTATCTCTTTTACATTATCCTGTTTAGCTATAAGCTGCTCCTTATAAGGAATATCCTGAAAGCGGCAGCCCCCACATTCATGAAAGTGTTTACAAATTTTCATCTTATAATCAAATCCTTTTTATCCTTTGCCAACACCATAAAGCGCCAGGGTTGATTATTAAGCCCGGACGGAGCCCACCTCCCGGCCTCTAGAATTTTTAAAATCATCCCTTTAGAAACAATTTCCTTTTGAAACTTTCTGACTGAACGCCGGGTTTTTATTAGCTTTAAAACACTCATTTTTTCTAATATTTTATAGAGTAAGTATTTTGCGTTATTCTAATCCCCACACAAGAAGAGTCAAGAACTACTTTTCGACGTTAGAAATATTTGTTGCCTAACTCCTTGGGTGGGCTATAATTAGCTAAAGCGTCTGGATATCTTTATTAAAAAATGAAAATAATTAAAGAAAACTCAAAAAAAATATTAATATTTTTTGCCGTTATTGATGCAATTTTATTTCTTCGCTTTTGGCAAAGTATTTTAGCTCCTTTCTCTCATGACTGGGCACAATATTTTATTATCGGAATCACAATATTAATTCGTAGCCTTACAGTTTTATCGTTTGCCTTTTCTGCGTATGCTCTATTTTTAAGAAAAAAGTGGTTTTTTATTCTGTATTATGTTCAATTTATATTTCGTATTGGCTTTTGCTATCTATCTCTAGGTTTTTTAACTTTTTTTGCTTTCAAAAATCAAAATATATATTTTTCTATAATGATCATTTCTTTCTTAGCCGAATTTTTAAGATTATTTGTTACAATAAAAATAAGCAAATTAACTAAAAAAATATAACAAATTCATGCACCTGACCGTTACCCGCGCCGAAAACGGCGCGTGCACCGGCAGGTGATGTCGACGTTATATGAAAAAAGGAGAAAAACATTATGTGTTTGAAAATCATTCCCACATTGCTTTTATTTATCTTTATTTCTGGTTATGCTTACGCAAACAACGGTGATGAATTTAAAAATATTTGTTCAGTGATAGCTAAAGATTTTGCTGAGCTGGTGTCTCTTGATTTTGAAAATTCGGATAATGTGCCGGCTGATTTGGAAAAAAGGGCAGAAGAGAATTTCATTCTTCAAATGCAAAAATTAAGGGTCTTTGTCTTATTGAATCCAGACAGTATCTGGACTGATGATGCACGGTATATCCTTACAACGACAAAAGCAGGATACCCTGATCAAGAAGCAAACGAGTTAGAATACTTATTAGAAAAATATCCGAACATGCATACCGAAGAATGGACAAAAATAAACCTCCCGTGGTTCGTTCCTGGAAACCTACCATTAACTGTTAGAGTTCAATTATTAGTGTATTATAAAGAATCGGGTAAAAAAGATAAGCTAAAGGCGCTATATGAAGAATCAATTAAAAAGTTCCCTGGAAAAGAGCAATTCTTAAAAAAAATTATTGATTTCAAAAATGATTAAAACTATCCAACAAAACAATGCACCTGCTTTTTCCCCACCGCTTTGCTCTGGGAAAAAGCAGGTGATTTTCTCGTTGAGTTTGTAGGAAAAGGTATTTCCCAAAGAATGATAAAAAAACGGCCTTCATATTTGACTTGTAAGCAACAATCTCGGGTCAAGGCACTATTTAAGTGTCTCGATTTCCGTAACTTTGAAGATGTTTAGGCTTTTCCTATAGGCTCGTTAGATGCAAAATAATAAATGAAATAATGATTATCTTTGGTATAATATTTATATGGACAAAAAACATTTTAAAGTAAGAAATATTAAAGATAAGGATGATGCGCTTGCCTATTGGCTTTCGAAACCACCCCGAGAGCGCATTGAAGCCGTGGAGATATTAAGAAAACAACTCAATGGAAACACAGAAGGATTTCAAAGAATTATTAGAATTATTCAACAGGCATAAGGTTAAATATGTAATTGTTGGTGCCTACGCTCTAGCATTTCATGGTTGCCCGCGATATACTGGCGATTTAGATCTATTAGTCAAACCCGATCCAGATAATGCGAAAAAAATAATTGAAGCAATAAAAAAATTCGGTTTTGAATCATTAAATCTCACTATCGAAGATTTTTCTTCTCCAGAAAAAGTGGTGCAATTAGGCATTCCTCCTATACGCGTAGATCTCATTACCTCTCTTACGGCTCTAACGTGGGAACAAATCGAATCTCACAAAGTTAAAGGAGAGTACGGAAGCATACCTGTCTATTTTATCGGCAAAACCGAGCTTATCATAAATAAAAAATCTCTAGGCCGCCATAAAGACTTGGCAGATATAGAATCTATAACTGAATAAGAAATCATGGGGTCACCTATTGATTTTTAAATCAATATGGGCATATCGCAAAGAATGCCTGGTTGGACATACCTAATCATCATAAAAACATAAAATACAATTGAATAATATAAACAGCGGACATTTCTGCTGCACAAAAACACTGCTAAGCTCAAATGCTGTGATAGAAAAAATAAACATTGTTTCAGTCAACTCTTGCAAAATAATAAAATTTTGTTATAGTTAATATAAAGGGGTAAGCAATATGAAAAGAATTATTAGTTTAGCTTTAAGTTTATTGTTAATAACGGGGTGTGTTCCGCTTCTCATCGGTGCGGGCGCCGGAGTGGCTGGGTATAGCCTAAGTAATGATGCTGCCTCCGGTAATGTAAAGGTGGAATACCGGGTATTATGGGATATTTGTATGGATACGCTGGAAACAATGGAAGCTGAGATATTATCTTCTATCGAATCCAAAGGTATAATAAAGGCTAAGCTCTCTGAGCATAGTGTAAGTATAAAAATAAATAGTGTTAATGGCGATACTCAAAGGCTAAAAGTAACCGCGCGTCAATATTTTATGCCCAAAGCTCAATTTGCACAAAAAATCTTTTTGAAGTTAGTTGCAGATTTGCAGTGATAAAAAGAGCACTTCTTTTAAGCCTTATTTTTTTTCTCTCCTGCGGTCAAGGTAATTATTCCCAAATAAAAGTTTTAGAAGCTATTGACGGTGATACCGTTAAACTTTCCAACGGGAAAATGCTGCGCTATATTGGCCTGGATAC
>JAIWAR010000045.1:0-12001 GCA_048634245.1 Methanosarcinales archaeon
TTTGCATACCGCTTCAAAGTCGTTCACTTTTGCTTTTACCATAGCTTCAACCGGATTCTCCGGCTGTAAAACCATACTTATGTCTTTCTTTACGTTCTTAATCAGCTCTATCGCGCGATGAATATCCTCCGCTTTTGTTGTTAAACCTACAACCACCTTTACAAAAATATCCCTATCTTTAGCAATTCCCAAAAACTTCTTATGCTCTTCCCAAAAAGGCTTAAGGCCTGTAGAAGAGGGTAATTTAAAATCCATAGCGATTATATCTACCAAATCGATGATCTCTTCTAAATTTTCATGTAAAGTTCCGTTAGTTTCAAGATAAATGGTTTTACCCTCTTTTTTTAATGATTGACTTAACTTTTTTAAAAAATCGATTGGAATAAGAGGCTCACCGCCGGTCAAAGATATGGAATGATACCCATCATAAGAATTAACCTGCTCAACCAAATCTAAAACGGTCTTTTCCTGATAATTATTAAGTTTCGTATCACAAAACCGGCACCCCAGATTACACCCGAAAAAACGTACGAATACCTGTGAAATTCCCTGATACAGCCCCTCCCCCTGAATACTTTTAAAAACCTCTGCTACCTTTGCTTTCATTTTTTATTTATTAACGGGTCGCCAGCCTCTAATTCTCTAAAAGCTTTTGCCCTAAACCTACAGCTATCGCACTTCAAACAAGGTTTATTTCCGCCCTGATAACAAGACCATGTAAACTGAAAAGGAACTCTTAATTTTAAACCGATTTTTATTATTTGTTTCTTGTTTTTATTGATCAAAGGCGCTTTTATCGCTATCAAACCGCCTTTTATCCCTGAGTTAGCGGCTTTTTGAAAATTTCCTAAAAATTCAGGCCGGCAGTCAGGATACCCGGGATAATCCTCAGTGTGAGCGCCAATAAAAATATATTTCGCACCTATGCTTTCAGCTAACGAAAATGCGTAACTCAAAAAAACAATATTTCTTCCTGAAACATAGGTAGAAGGGATTCCCTTCTTGTTTAGATTTCGGTTCAAAGAAATCTTTATCCTTTTATCGACCAAGCTTGACTTAGCCCAACATAAATCTGTCTTTACAATATAATACTTTACCCTATTTAATCGGGAAATTTTCTTAGCGCACTCAACTTCCTTTCTATGCCTCTGTTTATAATCAAAAATAAGCGCCTGAAGCTTGTAATTTTTACTTTTAGCCCAATAAAGGGTGACCGCAGAATCTGCCCCTCCGGATAGAAGAATCACTGCTTTTTTATTTTTATTCCTCATCATAGATCGCGCAAGAATTTTCCGTTTCCCAAACACGGACCTCTTTCAATTTACCGCCGTCTACCGATATTTTATCTTTTAGTTTAGTAAAGATATACTTGGCAATCTCTTCAGAGCTAGGATTGTGTCCTTTTCCGCCTGAGGCGGGTCCGCCTTTGGCGGAGAAGTAATCCAGCTCATTAAGATATTTATGGTCTAAATCACTCAGAATACCTTTAGTGATTTTCTTTAAATCACTAAAATCCACAACCATCCCCAAAGGATTAAGCTTACTCCCTGAGACTAAAACTTCCACTTTCCAATTGTGTCCGTGAAGAACTTCGCACTTGCCTTTATAATTACGCAAAAAGTGCGCGGCGCTGAAATTACTGCTAATTTTAACTTTATACATTTGCTATTCTCGGATTCGGAATTTTTCTTTTTAAAAATAATTTAGCCAATCGCACAAACTCTTTCGGCTCATCACTAACATAAAATTCCACCCTTCCCTTTCGCTTCCCTCTATTTAATAACCCCTTATTTTCAAGAATGTATCGTATGTTGCGAGCAATTTCTCTCGCTGAATCTATAATGGTTACTCCTGTAAGATAAGAAGCTATCTCCCGCCCAAGCAGAGGGTAATGCGTACAGCCTAAAATAATTACATCTATTTCCTTTTCTTTAAAATTTTTTAAATACATACTTATTACCTCTCTTACTACCTTACCCTTCAGAAGCCCTTCTTCAGCCAGAGGAACAAAGAGCGGGCAACTTTGAGCGTAAACCTTAATCTTCTTGTCCTTGCTCAAGATAAGCTTCTGGTAGCTATTGCTTCTTATTGTTGCCTTAGTACCAATAATTCCGATTTCTCTCTTTCGGCTTATTTTTATAGCGCTATTTACGCCGGCTTTAATTACTCCTAAAATCGGAATATTAAAAGTTTGTTTCAGATTATTTAAAGCCAGAGCTGATGAGGTATTGCAGGCAATTACAATTAATTTTACCTTTTTCGTTCGCAAGAAACAGATACTCTCGCGGCTAAACTTGATAATGGTTGATTTTGATTTATTGCCATAAGGAACTCTGGCGGTATCGCCAAAATAAACTATATTCTCAAAAGGAAGGAGTTTTTCGATCTCTCGTAAAACCGTAAGCCCTCCCACCCCCGAATCAAAAATACCGATAGGATTATCTACCATTCTTTACTAAATTAATTCGAGTTTGTTTGCTCCGTTAAAGAAATCTTTTTTTCTAACGGATAAACATAATCTTCATTGTTCGACACAGCATAGCGTCGTTTTAGAGAAGATATTGATAAGGCAATCGTCCGTGCAATTCGCTTTTGATAATGCTTCTTACGTAGGACTTTTTCTTCATAGTAATTACTTAAATACCCCATTTCAAATAATACTGAGGGAACATAGGCAAATCTCAATACATAAAAAGGAGCCTTTCTGGGCGGCTTTACATTAAAACCTAAATTTTTAAAGGTTAAGTAAAGAATATCGGATACTTCTACTGAAAAACCATAATTTTTTGTTATTGATAAATCCCAAAGAATAGTTTTAACTTCAAAAGACATATTCCTGCCTTGAAAGTTTTCACTCTTGGCTAATCGGACTGACCGATCCATAGCCATTAACCGCAAAGGATCGAGATAGTATACCTCTATACCGCTTACTTTTCGGGAGTGATTGGCATTAGCATGAATGCTTATGAAAAGATCGGCATTACATTGCTTGGCGATATTAGTTCTCTCGGCTAAAGAAAGAAAAACATCGCGATTACGCGTTAAAATTACCTTAAACCCCATTTTCTCCAGCTCTCCTTTAAGATATTTCGATACTGTTAAATTTATAGTCTTTTCCATTAGCCCTCCGGCAGAAATCGCTCCGGGGTCTTTTCCTCCATGGCCGGGATCCACAACAATCGTTTTTATGGCAAAGAGAGGCCGAAAACTGACAAATTCTCCGGAGGCAATTATTTTTTTCAATTGACGCGGAAGAAAAATTTTGCCCTGAAGACAAACTGGCGGCTTCCTAAGATAAAAAATTGACCCTCCAAGTATACCAACGGATGAATTAAGAAGAAGTTTGATTTCTTTAGGCGAAGTCATCCCTTTAGGGGTGTCCGGGGAATATATTCTTATTAAATCATCGATTGTATCAAAGCTATACTCGAAATTACATTTTTTACAAAAACCGGCAATATCAATATAATCGGAAGTAGAAACTTTTATCGTACCGCCTCTGCGAGAAACCGTCGCGCAAGAGCTAAGAAGAACTATTAGAGAAATAATAAATACTTTTCTCATAACTTTAATATCAACAGAGCAATTTGAAAATATATAAATATCCCGGCAATATCCACGATAGTTGTGATTAGCGGGCCGCTCATTAGGGCCGGATCCAGACGCAGTTTCCTAAAGATGATCGGCAGGGCCGCGCCGATAACTGCCGCAAACATAACTGTAAGGCCTATCGCGACCCCCACGGAAATACTCAGTAATCCGTCGCCTTCCTGAATCAAAACCCTCGCTAAACCCACGATAGCAAGAATAATACCGATAGAAAGGCCTAAAAGGGCTTCACGAAAAACCACCTTAAAAAAATCTTTTATTCCGATATCACCGGTAGTTAAACCTCTTACAATTATCATTGCCGACTGCATACCGGCATTTCCTCCGGTAGCAATAAGTACCGGTAAAAAAAAGGTTAAAGCCATCCAATGCTGAATAATTCCGCTGTAGCTTTTTATGATTAAACTTGAGGCAGACGAAAAAACCACTAACACTATCAGCCAAAAACTTCTTTTCCAGATAAGTTCAAAAAAGTTTGCTTCGATATAAGGTTTTTCAACCGGCAAAACAGCAGCAATTTTTTCAAAATCCTCAGTAGCTTCCTCTTCTAAAACATCAACCAGGTCATCAAAGGTAACAATTCCCAATAATATATTATTATTATCTACAACCGGAAGAACAAGAAGATCGTAATGCTTAAAAAGGTTTGCCGCTTCTTCCTGGTCGGTAAAAGCTGTTACTTTAAATACGTCCTTAAACATTATTTCTGAAATCTTTACAGCAGAATCCGCCAAAACAAGTTTTTTCAAAGAAACAACACCGATAAGCTTTTTATCCTTATCCAAAACATAGCTATGATAAACTGTTTCTTTTTTAATGCCCACTTTTTTAATATGAGCAAGAGCAGATTCCGCAGTCATATCCTCATATAACTGCACAAAATCAGGAGTAAGCAGCCTTCCTACGCAATCCGGAGGAAAATTGAGAATCTCAACAGCAACCTTTCTCTCTTCAGGTGAAAGCAAATTTATAAATTTTTTAACCAGTTCAGCCGGCATCTCCTCAAATAGCTCGGTTCGATCATCCGGTGACATCTCATTTAGAATTTCCCCTATCTCCCGGCTGCTTAGAGTTTTAAGCATATCCTCTTCTTCTTCAATGGATAAACACTCAAATACATCTACAGCCTTATCATAAGGAACTAGGCGAAAAACAAAAAGCTTATAAGCCGGGGTAGGCAGGTTATCGATAAGTTCAGCGATATCTTCGGGGTGAAGCGGAAGCAATTTTTTTATATCGGAATACTTTTTTTCCGCAATTAAATTCTCGATTTTCTTTACCAAAACTGTTTTTGTCATAGTATTTCGTATAATGCGCCTTTAACTTAAAGCAAAAAAAACCCTAAAAATTTACATAAAATTATACCACTCCCTTGCTAAAAATCAAAATCAAAAAGTGCGGAATTTAAAGCAATTTATAAGGTGTAAAAAAAGGTTTACTTATTTAGAGCAGGCCACTTCTCAGAAAAGACTATTTCGTCCAATCCTAATCGATTTTTAGGGCCGGTAGGTTTTTTAGCCGGATAGCCTAAAGCAAGCATCTCGACTACTCTTATATCGTCGGGAATATCAAGAATTTTCTTTACTTCTTCCTCGTAAAAAGCACCAATCCAACATGTTCCTAAGCCAAGCTCAACAGCTGCCAAGGTCATATGGTCAATGGCAATTGCCAAATCTATTACATAGCAAGCCTGGCCGCAAGTCATTGTATGACTATCGGTCTGAGCACAACAAGCAATAATTACCGGGGCATCATTTACAAATTCTTGATTTTTCGCAGCACAACAAAGCTTAGCTTTAGATGCCGCATCCTTCACAACAACAAACCGCCACTCCTGACGATTTGAGGCTGATGGCGCTTGGCGGGCAGCTTCCAGAATCAAAGAAAGTTTTTCTTCCTCTACCCCTTTCTTAAGATAACTCCTTATACTTCTTCTTTTTCTTATCGCGCTAAATACATTCATATTTTTAATCTCCTCTTATATCGATGCCAAAGCTTCTTACCCCTCTCCCTACAACTACAATTCCTGAAGAATCAAGATGGTAATTTTTCTTATCCTGTTCCACACTGTATCCGATAGCCCTGCTCGGAGGAATAGTGTTAAAACGGTCAACGATCGTTTTGCGGATACGGCATGATTTTCTTATCCGCGTAAAATCCATAATAATTGAATCTTCAATTACGCAGCCTTTTTCAATAATCACGGATCTTCCGATAATAGAATTTTTTATTGTTGAACCAAGCACTTTTGTTCCTTCGCAAATAATTGAATTTTGAATCTTAGCATTAATAATGTAAGCCCCCGGACAATACAGATTAGAAGCATATATGGGCCAATATTTATTGTCTAAGTCTAATGCCGGTTTTTCACCCAACAAATCCATATTAGCCTGCCAATATGAAGCAATCGAGCCTACATCCCGCCAGTAATATTTTGCTTCATACTTTTTTAGACGAGGAATTTTATTCTGTGAAAAATCATAGGCAAAAACTCTGGCTTTTTTCTTAACCAAATAAGGAATTACATCTCTGCCAAAATCACTAACACTTCTTTTCTTTCCTATTTTGTTTAGAACAT
Source organism: Methanosarcinales archaeon (assembly GCA_048634245.1). Lineage (GTDB taxonomy): Bacteria > Omnitrophota > Gorgyraeia > Duberdicusellales > 4484-171 > Susulua. Next base: position 6,188 of record JAIWAR010000045.1, read on the forward strand.
CAATAAGAAAATCAGCATTAGCTATATAATTACCCATGGAAGCAAAAATAGTTTTTTTATTGTGTACAAAAGGTTTTTCTTGGAACTTTTTTACCCGAAAATCACTGCCAACTTCAACAACTCCCAGCTGTTGATGTGCCTGACTGCTTTCAATAGGCATAACCGCAACAGTAAACTGAGATTTTGAGTTTATATGGTGGTCAATCATCCCTTTTATGTCCATGCGATAAATGTGATCGCCGCCAAATATAGCCACAAACTTAGGCTTAAAATCATAAATAAGATTTATATTTTGATACATAGAGTCTGCAGTGCCCCGATACCATGTTTTAGTTTGTTCGCGCCTCATCTGAGGAGGAACTACAGTAATAAAGTGCCTGGGTAAAACCCCAAACTTACGCCAACTAGTGCGAATATGTTCTATTAAAGACTGAGATTTATACTGAACCAAAACATATACCGAGTAAATACCGGAATTTACCAGGTTACTTAAGGAAAAATCAATTATCCTGTATTTTCCGCCAAAAGGAACTGATGGCTTCGTCCTCTCGGAAGTCAAAGGAAAAAGCCTTTCTCCTCTTCCGCCAGCTAAGACAAATGCCAATATATTAGTGCTTGAAGCTCGCATGCTAATCCACCCCTCTGTCGCTCTCTTTTATGCCTTCTTTTATATCTCCGGCCTTAACCAAAGAACATTTAGTAACCCAGGGCCCAATCAACTCAAAAACCACTGTACTGGCAATAGTAATAGTTAAGATTCTATCACCCCAAACTCCGCCAATCGCATGTTTGGCAATCAAAGCGCAAGCCAGGGCTACGCCGGCTTGAGGAATTAAAGCTAAACCCATATATTTTTTTATTGCACCGGTTGCACCAACAAGCTTTGCCCCCAGGTAGGCTCCCAATACTTTACCAATAGTTCTAAAGACTATATAACCAAGAGCCAAGCCAGTAGCGGCGCCTAAAACATTAATCTTTAAGCTGGCTCCGGCTAATACAAAAAATATTAAGTATAAAGGCGTATCTATTTCCCGAAGAGAGTTAAAGAACTGGAAGCTCTCTTTGTTGGTATTAGTTAAAATTGCGCCAAAAATCATACAGGAAAGAAGTACTGAAAAGTTAAAAGAGATTGCTAAGCCAATGGTCAAAGAAAGAAAACCAAAAGTGTAGATTAAACGCTCTTTCATGGTATTGATGAAACCGGAAAGCTTATCAAAGACAAATGCTACTACACCCCCAACCAGAAAAGACCCCCCTATCTCCATTGAGGCTTTCAGTAAATCCTTCGCAACCATAAAAGTGCTGTTATTGCCATTCATAAATGACGAAGCCAAAGATAAAGATAATCCAAAAATCATCAAAGCCCAGGCATCATCAATAGCCACCACGCCTAAAAGGGTGTCGGTAAAATTGCCGCGGCTTTTATATTCCTGAGTTACCATAACCACTGCTGCCGGAGCAGTCGCCGAAGCAATCGCTCCAAACACAAGAGCAATATAAAAAGGCTGTTTAAAGATTAACCAAAGAGCCGCTGTTACCAACACCCAAGGTAATAAAGAAGCACTGATAGATATACCGGTAACTGCCTTGCCGACACGCCGCAAAGTCCTTAGGGAAAAACTCTCACCCAAACTAAAGGCAATCATCCCCAGAACAATCTGGGAGAAAAAATCTGATGTAGCTAAAAACTCTTGGGAAATTAAATTCAGAAGGCTAGGTGAAAGAAGAATCCCCAGAACAACATAAGCGGTTATAGTGGGAATCTTTAACTTTTTGGTCAGCCGCGACGCAAAAAAGCTCAGTATGAATATAATTGCTAAGCTTAGAATCGGATTAGTTATCATTAAAGACTTAGTTTATACAATCTCTTTTTGCTTAAACATTCTCCAGATAATATCGAAGATTCCTAATATTCCCACGATCCTACCTTCTTCATCAATAACCGGCAAGCGCTCTTTTTTGTGTAAACGCATGCTTTTGTAAGCATTCTCGAGCGAATCAGTTACTTTAATCGAAATAAAATTGGCATCCATAATATCATCAACGATTATCAGCTCTCCCATAGAAGAAATTGGCTCTAAATCAAATACATCCTCATCAATATCGGCAAAAGGGACATTTCTAAAAAGCTTTATCTGGGGCGACCGTAATAAGTCTAATAGATTTTCAGAGTAAACAACACCAATAAGATGCTCTTCTTTGTCAACAACCGGGATCAAGGGAGAGGTGTGAAAATCCTTAAACAGATTTAAAAGCTTTCTCAAAGATAAAGAACGCTTAACTTTCAGAATGTCTTTTTGGACAGCATCAATTACTTGCATATTTTATCCGGTAGAACCTAACTCTTTTCAAATCTTTTTACTATTTCGATTACTTCTTTAGCGCTGCCGGCGGAAACAAGAGCTTCCCGAAAAGAATTGTTCATGAGCAGCTTGGATAGTTCAGCTAAAATTCTTAAATAAAGATTTAACTCCTCGGGATCCGCGCCCATAAGAAAAACAAGATTTACTTTCTCACCATCTAAAGCATTAAAGTCGATACCCGAAATTGATTTGCCAAAACCAATAATAAAACCTTTAACCGCTTTTGTCCTGGCATGAGGAATCGCTACATTATTTCCGATACCGGTTGACCCAAGATCTTCTCTCTCTAAAACATCACCAATAAAAACTTTCTGGTCGGTTATTTTACCCGTAGCAGTTAAAACTTCGGCGATTTCCTTAATAACCCCTTCTTTATCAACGGCTTGTAAATCTAGCAAACAAAACTTCTCCTTTAAGTAATCAGAAACCACCATCTTTTCTCTCCTTTTTAGTTATACGTCTTGAATCTGCAAAGACTCGATACTATAATAATTTATGCGTGCTCTTTTATATTCGCTATTAAGCCGTAACAAAGAAGCTTATCTCCTTTTTTAATTACATCGCCGGCGTGCGGAAAAGCAATTAAGTGCTCTTTTCTTTCAATAGACAGAACTAAAATATCTTTCCTATTGAATCCGGCTTCAGCTAAAGTAACAGGAGTCTCTTGTTTTTTTCCGTCTGCCCCTAAAGGAGTAGTTTTGCCTATGGTAAGCTGAGCCAAGCCATACCCTTTGGGAAGATGAAAAAGTTCTTCCAGAGTTTTCTGACGGATAATCCCTCTGGCAACTATCCGCTTTTCAATAAACCCGTTCAAAGCATGGGAAAAACCTTTTAAAGTAGTTATTCTATAAAGAATCGCGAAAAAAGCAAGAAGAATTATTGCTTTCCATAAATCAGCGGTTAAATTACTTTTACCAAAGGAAAGAAATAGGCCGGCTATTACCGAGACAATCCCTACTTTTCCCAAAACCATAAGTACAACAACTGTTTTTTTACGAACCCGATCCTCTAGAATCGTTTCCGCGGCGGCAGTAGTAAACCCTGTGCCGGTAAAAGCAGAAATTGCCTGAAAACGCGCCGTACCTTCATCCATGCCGGTAAGCTTTAAAATTACTGTAGCAACTCTTACAACGAAAAAGAAAATAACTACGATTATGATTATCGGCATAACTGCCGGCACTAATCCCATTTTTTTTTACCTCATTTTAGCGGCAAGATCAAATAAACTCTGGACTAAAAAAGTCTTTAAAAACACAATAAGTAAAAAAGCAATAAGCGGCGATATGTCTATTCCAATCCGGAAACTAAAGGGCATCATTTTTCTTATTGGATAAAGAATAGGCTCAGTCACCTTATTAAGAAATTGGACTATTGGATTATGGGGATCAGGGTTCACCCAGCTTATTAAAGCTCTGATTATAATAAGCCAAGTAAAAACGCGCAACACCAGGTTTAAAATATTGGCTAAGGAAAATATAAAATTACCGGCAATAAACATCGTACAAGGAAAATAATATTAATTCTTTAGAGGTTCAGGCAAGCCTGAACCCTACAGGATAAACTTACAACTTATCCATTCGATTATATGCCAATAACGAGACTTGAGCAATAAATTTTTTTGCTTTAGCGTAATTTCGGCCACCCCCCACTAAAACACAAATTAAATAATTCCCCTTAGAAGAAAAGACAATTCCAGCATCATGCACTACGCCTCGCTCTAAACCGGTCTTATGAGCAACAACTGTCTCAGAAGGTAAATAACGCGGAAGACGGTCGTTTACCCTCTGTTTTTTTAAAAACGAAAGCGCTAAATTAGACAATTTTCTGCTCACAAACTTTTTTTTATAAATTTTTTCTAGAAGACAGGCGATGTCTAAAGCGCTGGTATAATTTTCGACCCCTTTGCTCCGAAGAGAAAAATCCATCATTTTCCTTGCCAGCTTAGTATCAGATAAACCGATTTTTTTAAAAACACCGTTAATATACTCAAACCCTAAAATTTGAATTACTTTATTAGTGGCAGTATTGTCACTTGAAGAAATCATCAATTCCAGAATTTTCCCAAAAGTCAATTTCCGCGGCACGGAAAGTGCCTTAATTTTTCCGCTTCCGCCGGTAATATCTTTTTTGTTGATAGTTATTGTCTCCTCCAGGGAAACTTTCTTCTCCTTAATCGCATAAAAAGCCGCAGCCAATATCGGTAGTTTTATTAAACTCGCCGCCGGGAATTGTTTCTGGTCTTTAAATCCTGACTTTAAGCTTGAGAAGCCTAATTTTTTTATAAAAAATGAATACTCCATCTCTGGATTTTTAAATTCTTTATTAGCAAGGATCTTTACCTGCTGAAAAAATTTGCGCGTCTCATAAAGCTGAACCAGCCGCAAAGATGCGCAAATAGAGATAGATAGGAATAAAACAGCGATAGTTGTCCGGATAAGAAAAGTTTTTTTTCTCATATTCATCTTAGGTAAGCATCCTTTCCCTGGGCTCTACCTTCCAAGGATGCAATGCAATTAAAACCGCAGCGAACAAAGTATAGACAAGCCAGTCGCGGCCGATCAGAATTAAGGCCAGGCGGGAATAACCACCATAAGGAACGTTGAATTCTTCGACTAAGGCTGAAATAAGGATTGCCAGCAAAACTAAAGGAACCATTATCCTTACACAAAACTCCCACCAACCCCTAACCGCCCAAGTACTATAATGATTTATATGCTGAGTTAATACTTTCGTCTTATAAATCCAGCCTAAAACAATGCACTCAAAAATGGCGGCTAAAACTAAGCCGTACTGGGTAAGAAAATGGTCAGCTATATCCAACCAGCAAATTCCTCCCTGAGTAGTAAAAATAATGCTGCCGAAAAAACCAGCAGCGCAAAGCACTGAAACTACTGTTTTTCGGCGATAATGAAATTTATCCACTATTCCGGAGGTAAAAGCTTCGATTATTGAAATTGAGGAAGATAACCCGGCAATAACCAGGCTCCCAAAAAATAGAACTCCGAAAAGCCTTGAAAATGCCGGCAAAAGATCGATTGCCTTGGGAAATACCACAAATGCCAGTCCAATTGATTGAGAAACAACCTCGCTGACCGGCTGCCCGGTAGTTGTTGCCATATAGCCTAAAACCGCAAATACTCCCAGCCCGGCAAATAAAGAAAATAAACAATTCACTCCACTTATGATTAAAGAATCCCTTACAATCTCGCTTTTCTTTGGTAAGTAGGAAGCGTAAGCAATCATTATGCCAAAACCCAAACTTAAGGTAAAGAATATCTGGCTAAAAGCATCCATCCACACCTTAATATCACCAAGACGGCTAAAATCCGGCTTAAGATAGACAAGAATACCTTTTTTTGCTCCCGGAAGGCTCAGGCCCCAAAAAACAATAATTCCGGTTAAAACAAATAGCAAGGGCATAAAAATCTTATTAGCCCGTTCAAGGCCCTTC
>JAIWAR010000046.1:0-11895 GCA_048634245.1 Methanosarcinales archaeon
GCCCCCCGCAAGCTAAATCCATAGCCAGAATTGTATCTTGAGGCTCTAAAACTGCCATCATCACTGCCATATTAGCCTGAGTCCCGGAATGAGGTTGAACATTCGCATATTCAGCGCCAAATAATTGTCTAACCCGACTCCGTGCTAAATCTTCAGCCTCATCGACAAATTCACACCCTCCGTACCAACGAGCCTGGGGATATCCTTCAGCATACTTGTTGGTTAATACCGACCCTTGAGCTTCTAATACGGCTAAGGGGGCGAAATTTTCACTAGCAATCAGCTCAAGATGTTCCCTTTGGCGTTTAAGCTCCCGCATTATGCTCTTATAAATTTGGGTGTCCTGCTGTTTTAGTTGTTCAAACAAACTCTGCCTCCTCTATCTCTCTTATCTTTCTCAGCCGCCGCGCGTGCCTTCCCCCTTCGAATTCTTCTTTTAACCAACGGGAAACTATTTTCTTAACAGCATCAATCTTAAATAGATGCGAAGGAATAATTAAAACGTTACTATTATTATGCCTTCTAGACATATAAGCACTCTTTAAACTATAGACTAAAGCAGCCCTTATCCCCTTTACCTTATTAGCAGAGATACAACTACCTATGCCTGTGTAGCAAATAATAATAGCCCGATCAGCTTTCTTATTTCTCACAGCGGAAGCGGCAGGATAAGTATAATCGGGGTAATCGCAAGGATCTTTGGAATAAGTCCCAAAGTCAACAACGCCATGCCCTTGCTCAATAAGATACTTTAGCAAAGTATTTTTTAGCTTAAAACCCCGATGATCAGAAGCAATTCCTATTTTCATCTTCACAACCAATCCTTTAGCTCTAAAATAGCCTCTTTTATAAGTAGATAAACCTCCCCATAAACTGTCATATCTCTGCCCACCGGATCAGGAATATCCTTCTGCGTTCCTGAAGGAAGAAACTTTTTTAAATTAAATACTCTCCCTTTAGCTTTAGGTTCAAGCTCTAATACATATTTGCTTTGAGCGTCTTCCATGGTAAAGATCAAATCCGAAGAAAAGACCGTAAACCTATCTAACCTTTGAGCAAACAAATTACCGGCATCTAAATCTTCTTTTTGTTTTAAAATGCTTACCACCGAAGGAGAAATCCGTAAACCCGGGGGCACGGATGTTCCTCGTGAAATTATCTCATACCTCTCATCAAAGTAAGGCTGAACTTCTTTTAAGTATTTAAAAAGAAGAAATTGGGCCATGGGTGACCGGCAGCTATTGCCTGTACAAACAAAAAGAATTCTCTTTCTGGCAAAAATTTTAACTATATCCTGCTCAGAAACAACCCCTTTTCTCAAAACCTTGAAAGGCTTACTAGTCAAGTCTACTACTGTCGAAGGTTGAGAATGAATACATTTTCCGCCATCAATAATCAAATCTAACTGATTACCAAAAATATCCTCTACCTCTTTTGCTGATGACGGCTCTTTTTGCCCGCTTATATTTGCCGAAGGAAGATAAACAGCCGCACCTAATTCGTTTAAAATTCTATTGGTAACCACATGCGCCGGAACCCGTACGCCCACTTTCTCGTCGCCGGAAGTATAGTAAATAATGGTAAGCGGACCCGGCCAAAACTTCTCCATCAAACGATAGCCAAAAGGAGGCAAAGTATCAAAATAATCCCTAATTGCCTTGTTAACACTTCCCAAAGCAAAAGAAAATGGTTTATCTTTGGGCCTTTTTTTTAAATTATAAAGCTTATCAACCACATCTTTTCTTCCGGCGTAAACACCCAAACCATACACCGTATCTGTAGGCAAAGCAACTATACCCCCCTGTTGAATAATTTGCACCGCTTGCTTAATTAAAGCGTAATCGATATTCTTAGGGTCAATAAACATTCTCTGCATTACTTGAATTTACTCTTTAAAACTTCCAGTTTGGAAGCATATCCCTTATCCTTAAGCGAAAGAATCTCTAAGGCAAGAATTATAGCATTAATAAAGGCGCTCTTGCCTACACCGGTGGTTGCTACACCTAACCCCTTAGGAGTACTGGCCATAGAAAAAAGCGCATCTACCCCGTCCAAAAGGCCTCCGCTCAAAGCCACTCCCAAAACAGGGATATTAACATAAGAAGCAATAAATCCCGGCAGAGCCGCAGCCATTCCGGCACAACCAATAACCACTTCAATACCCTGCTTTTCAATATTTTGGCAAAATTCCCTTAATTTTTCAGGATTTCTGTGAGCAGATATAATCTCTAATCTGTAAGCAATATCCATATCTTTAAAAATCTGGATTCCTTCCTTTAGCTTCTCAAGGTCGTTTTTGCTCCCTAAAATAACAGCAATTTTTTCTCCCATCTTACTCCTTTTGAATTCCTCCTGCGCCTCAAACGCCTCAGAATAGATTTAACTAAAAACTCATATTCACCTACTTTGATGAATTTAAGCTTCATTTATTTTATCTCTTAAATCAAAAAATTCAATCTTTTATTGTAGTGCTGTACTTTACGGCTGGCTTTAAAGGAGATTAGCGATTTAAGGCTTTGTTTCCGATATCACGGCGAAAATGCATCTTCTCAAAACTAATATTTTCTATAGCTTTATACACTTTTCCCTGAGCCTCTTTTATATCCCGGCCCAAAGCGGCAATATTTAAAACCCGGCCCCCATCAGTTATAAAGCCCGGCCCAAGGAGAGAATTTAAAAGCTTGGTCCCGGCATGAAAGACAAAAACGTCATCTACCCCTTTTAAAGCCTCCAACCCTTTAATTTCTTTTCCCTTCTGGTAAGCTGCCGGATAACCTCCGGAAGCTAAAACCACACAAAGACAAAATCTCTTATCCCACTTTAGCTCTACTTCGCTAAGCCTATTATCTATGCTTTTTAGAATAAGATCGGCTAAATCGCTTTTTAACTTGGGTAAAATAGCCTGAGTCTCGGGATCGCCAAGCCTAACATTAAATTCTAAAACAAAAGGCAGATTATTCTTTATCATTAGGCCTATATAAAGTATTCCTTTATAAGGATTCCCTTCTCTCTTAAAACCTTCAATAAGAGGAACGGATATTTTCTCCTCAACCTGAGCTAAGATCTCCTTATCCACTACCGGAGCCGGAGCGTAAGCACCCATACCTCCGGTGTTTGCCCCTTTATCACCATCATAAACCAATTTATGGTCTTGAGAGGGAATCAAAGGAATAATTGTATCACCATCGGTAATAATCAAAATGGAAGCTTCTTCTCCTTCCAAGCATTCCTCAATTATAATTTTCTCTCCAGCAGAGCCGAATTTCTTTTCTACCATTATCATATTGATTGCTTCTTCGGCAAGGGAGCGAGTTTTGGCTACAATAACTCCTTTACCGGCAGCTAATCCGTCAGCCTTTATTACAATCGGAAAGCTTTTTTTCTTTATATACTCTTTTGCCAAGACAGGATCGTCAAAAATCTTAAACTCTGCCGTAGGAATATTGTATTTTCTCATTACCTCTTTAGCAAAAACTTTACTGCCTTCTAAAAGCGCTAACTCTTTTTTTGGGCCAAAAATCTTTAACCCTTTAGCCTCGAATCTATTAACAATCCCCATGACCAACGGAGCTTCCGGCCCTACAACAGTTAATCCTATTTTTTGCTTTAAAGCAAATTCCAGAAGCCCGTCAATGTCTGTAGCCGCTATATCCACATTTTCAGCAACAAGGGAAGTTCCGCCATTGCCGGGAGCACAAAAAAGCTTATCCACTAAAGGAGATTGAGCTAATTTCTGGCTTAAGCAATGCTCTCTGCCGCCGGAGCCGATAACAAGCACTTTCATGCTAAAGTCATTCGTTTATTGGATTTAACAATTTTGCCGAGAAGTGAGGTTTTGCAGCTCTTATTTAAAATGGTTAGAGCCTTATTTGCGAATCTTTTATCCACTACCAAAATCATACCTATTCCCATATTAAATACCGAATACATCTCTTTCTGGCCTAGCTGAGCACTTTTTTGAATGATATCAAAAATCTTCGGAACTCTCCAGCTGCTTTTATCAATAACCATTCCTAATCCTTTAGGTAAAATCTTTGTTACCTTGCTATAAAATGCTCCTCCGGTAACGTGCGCGATTCCCTTAACAGCGGGCAGCGGATAGCGGGTAGCGGATAGCAGGGAAAGAACCGGCTTTACGTAAATTCGCGTAGGTTTTAACAGCTCTTTTGCATATTTTTTAAGTCCTTTTAAACCAAGAACTTTCCTTACTAAAGTAAATCCATTCGAATGGATTCCGTTTGATTCTAAACCGATTACCGCATCCCCTTCTTTGATGCTTCTCCCGTTAATTATCCTATCTCTATCAACAATGCCAACACAGAACCCTGCCAAATCATATTCATCTTTTTTATACATTCCCGGCATCTCCGCGGTTTCTCCTCCTAAGAGTAAACACTCAGCATCCCTTAAACCTTTTTTTATGCCGGACATAACTTCGGTTAATGTCTTGATCTTGACTTTTCCGCAGGCAATATAATCCAGGAAAAACAAAGGCTTTGCTCCAATACAAATTATGTCATTGACATTCATAGCCACTAAATCAATCCCCACGGTATTGTGGATATTCACATATTGCGCAATCTTTAACTTTGTTCCTACCCCGTCAGTTGAGGATGCCAAAAAAGGGTTTTTGTATTTTTTAAGCAGAGGCTGCAAGCAAAAAAGCGAACCGAAAGCTTCTACTTTGCTAATATTATCAACTTTAATTCTTTTAGCAAAATCTTCCGCTTTTTTAATATCTACGCCGGCTTTTTTATAGGTAATTTTCACGGCAGCTTAAACCTCTTATAAATTTTACCTATATTCGCTAAATAGGCATAAGGATTAAAAATCGCTTCTATCTCCTCTCTCTTTAAAAATTTTCCTATTTTCTTATCGGCTAAAGCTTCTTCTCTAAAATTTGAGTTTTTATTTACCACTCCCAAAGCTATTACTTGAACAATATCATAAGCCTGCATTCGAGATAAACCTTTGTCCATAAGTTCAATAAGCATCTTTTGTGAGTAAACAATACCCCGGTTAAGCTCAAGATTCTTTAACATATTTTTAGGTTTAACCTTTAAATTCTTAATTACTTCTTTAAATTTTTTCAGGATATAATCTAAGACGCTTGTTGAATCAGGCAGAATTATCCTTTCGGCTGATGAATGAGATATATCTCTTTCATGCCAGAGATTTATATTTTCAGAAGCGGCTATAGTATTGGCCCTTAAAATTCGGGCTAAACCGCAGATTCTTTCACAAACTATAGGATTCTGTTTATGAGGCATGGCGCTTGAGCCTTTTTGCCCTTTGTAAAAAGGCTCTTTTACTTCATCAACTTCATTCCGGTGCAAATGCCTAATCTCAGTAGCAAAACGCTCCAGGGTAGAACCAATCAGAGAAAGAATGGATAAGTAATAAGCGATTCTCTCCCGGGAAACTATCTGTGTAGAAATATTAGCTCTATTTATGCCGATTTTTTTGCAGATATAATCTTCAACTTTAGGGTCAAAGTAAGCGAATGTGCCGACAGCTCCGGAAATCTTACCGCAAGCAACGTAACTTAAGCTTTCAGTCAAAATCCGGCGTTCTTGTTTTAAATCATTGTAAAGGTATAAAAATTTTAAGCCGAAACTGTAAATTTCGGCATGAACGCCGTGGGTCCGGGCGATACAAAGGGTATCCTTATATTTAAGAGCCTTTTTCTTAACCTCTCCTAAAACTAAATCAAGATCTTTTAAAATAATCCCGGTTGCATCTTTTATCTGCCAGGCTAAAGTCGTATCCAGGAGGTCAGAGGAAGTTATCCCGAGATGAAGATATTGAGCCTTACCTTTTAGCTGGCCGGAAATGTGTTTTAAAAAGGCGATGATGTCGTGGTGAGTCTTTTCTTCGATTTTTCTTATTTTCTGAGAAGAAATCGTGACCTTATCAAAAGCTTTGCTTACACCCCGAGGTATTTTTTTAGCTTTCTCCAAAGCTTCACAAAGTAAAGCTTCAATCTTTAAGAAGCGCCTGAATTTTTCATCATCGCTCCAGATTTTACCAATTTCCGGGGGTGTATAGCGCTCAATCATACTTCACATCCTACCAAAACATCCGTAACGAGTCAATTAAAATAGGCTATTTTTTAAAAAATAAGCAGGAAAAGCCTGCCAAAGCTAATAAATAGATGCTTTTTTCACTTTCCCGAAAAGCTTTCATCTTTAATCGGGAATTTACCTTTCTTTACATCCTTGGCAAAAAGAGTAATAGCTTTTTCTATTTCTAAAGAAAGATCTTTATACACCCTCACAAACTTAGGTTTTTTTTCTTTATAAAGGCCTAAAAGGTCATAGGTAACCAAAACCTGGCCATCGCAGTAAACTCCCGCACCAATGCCAATAGTAGGAATTTTCAGCTCCTTAGTGATTTTCTTAGCCAGTAAATAAGGTATACATTCTAAAACCAGGCTAAATACTCCTAAATCCTGTAAATTCTTTGCCTGTTTGATTAAACCAAGTGCTGTTCTCTCATCCCGGCCCTGAACCTTATATCCTCCTAAAAGATGCGCAGTCTGAGGAGTAAGGCCAATATGGCCCATAACCGGTATCTTATTCTTGATTAACTTCTTTACTACATATGGGCACTCCTTAAACCACTCTATCTTTACAGCATTAGCGCCTAAACTAACAAACTTAGCCGCATATTCTGCACACTTTTTAGGATTCTTCTGATAGGCTGCATAAGGCATATCCGCCACTACTAAAGAGTTACTAACTCCTTTGGCTACAGCCCGGGTATGATTAAACATCTCAGATAAGGGAAGATAGCGAGTCTCTTCCATTCCTAAAACTACATTAGCTAAAGAATCCCCCACTAAAATTATATCAATGCCGGCAGCATCTAGAATTTTAGCGAAAGAATAATCATAGCAGGTAAGCATAGTTATCCTGGCCTTGCCTTTTCTTTGCAAAATATCTTCTACGGTTATTCTTTTCATTGAGCTTTAAGTTTATTTTTCTTTCCTTTAAAAATATGAATCTGCTGCGGGCTGTCTCCGGAAGAAACTACAAATACCTTCATTGTTTGCGGCATTCGATTGAGAATACGCTTTAGGCCTTCTGCGCCAAGAATAAAAAAAGTAGTAGCTAAGCTGTCGGCAGTTGTACAATCTTCGGCTATAACGCTTACGCTAATAATATTAGTGTCTACCGGATATCCCTTACGAGGATCAATCAAATGCGAGTAATCTTTACCTTGAAAAGAAAAAAATTGCTCATACCCGCCGGAGGTAGCTACAGCTTGGTCAATTAATAATTGTGTTTTTAAAATTTTCTGAAGCTGTTTGGAACTCTTTATACCTACCTCCCAGGGCTTACCAAAACGCCTTCCTAAACAATAAATATCTCCACCGGCGTTAATCAATGCACTCATGATGCCGGCTTGTTTTAACTGAAAAATTGCTTTATCTACAATATAGCCTTTGGCTATAGCGCCTAAATCGATGATTAGCCCTTGCTTATTTATTGTAACCGTCCGGCCGGCAAAATCAACTTCTACGCCATCTATTCCCCCCGATGCTTTTATCTTCCTTATTGCCTCCAAGGCAGGAAAGTCTTTCACCTCTCCTCTTCTAATCAATTCTTTCCAGAATTTATAAACAGAACCTTGAGTTACATCAAAAGCACCTTCACTTAAGTTATAGATCTCCCTGCTTCGCTGCAAAATTTCTATCAATTCATCTGAAGCCTTAAAGGGTTCCTTGAGGGTCTTATTCAGCCGGGAAAGCTCCGAGGCCGGATCATAAGAGTTGAAAATTTTATCCAGACGCTTAAACTCCCCGTAAACAATTCCTGCGGCCTCTCTATAAGGAGAAATTACCTCCAAGTATGTTCCGGAAATTATAAACTTTTTCTTATATAAAGGTTTTGAGCAGCCTGTAACCGCTTGTGCCCGCGGGGGTATCAAGATGGAAGCAAAAATAAGCAGTAAGATTAAAGCTGTTATTTTTTTGACCATTTAGTACTTCCTTCTACGGCTATCTACTCTTCTTATAACAAGCTGAAACTTTATTCTTTATTCCTCCCCGGGAAGTAAATTCTCCTATTACTATGATCTCATAGGGCTTTAATACTTCCTTTAAGTCTTTGAGAATTCTATTTACAACATGTTCATTGTAAATCTTTACATTCCGAAAAGAATAAAGATAGTACTTTAAAGATTTAAGCTCGATAAGCTTATGCCGCGGAACATACTTTATGGTAAAGCAAGCAAAGTCGGGAAGGCCTGAAAATGGACACAAACAAGTGAATTCATCTGTAGTTAGCTCGGTCATAATTTTACGCCGGGGATACTCATAGACAAGGGTTTGTAAAATTGTAGCGTCTAAATCTTTGGGCAAAAAGATACGGCCTGCAGTCTTTTTTGCTTTTTTTTCCATCGAGGTAGATTTTCTGTCTTTGTAAATCATAAAAATTATTATATCAAACTTTCCTACAATTAAAAGGGGACAGCAGTCCCCTTTTGAAATCATAAAAATCAAAGTGATAAGTAAGAAATCTTTCTAAGATATAAAATATCTCTTCTTCACAAGTTTTATCAATTTTAAGCCGGCGGGCAAGAGAAAAATCAGCCTTCTGGATATAAAGCAGGGACCGGCAGACTTGTTTATTAATCCTCTTGGCATCTTCTACTTTCAGAGCACAGTCACGACAGATAAGCCCTCCCCTAACTACGCTAAAAGAAAACTCATCATTCAGGAGCCTCTCACAGCTTATACAGTGATTGAGCTCCGGCTTAAACCCTGAAAAAGTAAGGAACTTTATTAAAAAAATATAAAGAATTTTAAGCTCCTGCTCTTCTCCTAAACAATTTAAACAACTGTTTATTAAGCTAAAAATGTACTGGTTGCTATCCCAAAGAGGAAGTGTTTTATCTAAAAGATTAAATAAAAGCGCGCTGATTTTGGCTTTTGCTATATCTTCTCTTAAGTAAGGAAAATCAGAAACCAAATCAACATGAGAAATAAGCCAAATCTCACTTTTTTTGGGGTAGAAGACAAACTCATTAAGGCTGAATACATCTAAAGGAGAAGAAAATTCTTTTTTGGAAGTATAAAAACCTTTAAAAATTCCTCTTATCTTGCCAAAACGGTAAGTATATAGAGTGGTGATCAGACTCGTTTCTCTAAAATTATACCTTCTTAAAACAAACCCCAAGTCTTTTTGTATCATAATAATATGGTATCCATCATCTTCGCAATCCTCTCTTGCTCTTTTTCCATGCACTTACGTTTGGCTTTAGTACAATCATCATATCCTGCCAAATGCAGAATACCGTGAATAAGATAAAGCTTTAATTCATCCTGCCACCTGCAGCCTAATTCTTCAGCCACTTTGACAGCTTCCTCCACCGAGACCACTACTTCTCCTAAATAATCCGCTTCTAAATCATCTTTTAAAGGAAAAGATATTACATCTGTAGCATAAAATTTTTTGAAATATCTCTTATTTAACTTCTTTATAAGACTATTATCACAGAAAAAAACTGATATTTTTTGGAAAGGAGTATTTTTACCCTTGACGGAAAGTAGCTGAAGTACTTTTTCTAAGTATTTACGTAACTGCTTAAGATTTATTCTCTTTATTTTTTGCTGATTTGTTATTTTTACTCTCATTCTTAGGGTAATTTACACGGGTATGAAAAATGGCATTCAAGATACGGATAAAACTCTGGGTGATTTTTTCTAATTCTTTTAGAGTAAGACTGCTCTCGTCCAGCTCCCCTTCCATAAATCTCTTTTTAACTACATCTCTTACCATCTCCTCTATCCGTGAAGGGGTCGGTTCCTCTAAAGTCCTTGATAAAGCTTCAATAGTATCAGCTAAAGCTACAATTGCTATCTCTTTAATCTGAGGCTTAGGGCCGGGGTAACGGTACTCTTCTTCGTGTTTGCCTCCCGGTTCCAGCGCTTTAGCCCGTTGATAAAAATAGTAGACAAGGGTTCGGCCGTGATGCTGGGATATAAAATCAATAATCTTGGGATTAAGGTGATGCTTAAGTGCCAATTCCACTCCATCCTTTACATGATTAAAAATAATCAGTTTGCTCATTGATGGTTTTAAATTTTTATGCACATCTCTATAGTTTACTAAATTTTCTACAAAATAATCAGGCTTAATCATTTTACCGACATCATGATAATAAGCACCCACTCGAGATAGAAGGGAATTAGCGCTAATAGACTCAGCGGCAGCCTCACTTAAATTAGCTACCACCAACGAATGCTGATAGGTTCCCGGCGCCTCAAGAATCAACTTACGCAATAATGGATGGTTAAAGTCAGATAGCTCAAGAAGTGAAATGTTTGTAACCACTTTAAATACATACTCAAAAACCGGCAAAATTCCCAATACAATAAAAGATGACACAACCCCGCTGAAAAGGTTAATATCTAAACCGGAGAAGATAGAAAAGCCCTGATCTCTCTCCATGAGAAAAGCCACAACAAACTGTATAAGACCGGCAAAAAAACCAGCCTGAATTACTTGAAATCTGCGCCTAATTCGATAGGTCAACATGACGGCGGTTAAGGAACCGACGAATAGAGTAAGGCCTATATTGAAATTACCGCCATCTATGCTCGCGCTTAAGAAAGAAATAAAGAGAGCGAAGATAAAAGAAAGTTCTAAGCTGTTAAACAGGAGGGTAATCAACATTACAAAACCAACAGCAGCGATTCCATATCCCGATACCTTAAAAGTAATTACCGTCAAAAAAGGTATCAAAATAGCTATTGCGCCCAATATCGATAGATCCAAATAGGAAGGTAGGTTCTCTAATCTCCTTGTAAACTTAGCATAAAGAAAAAGAATCAAGGCCAGAATCAGCAAAGAAAAATCTATAGCATAAATAAAGAAAATAAAACCTAAAATACCGAAAAATACTAAACCAATAAGCCAGTTGCCAAGGTTAATCCTCTTCTTTGCTGTAGAAATTTTCATAAGCGGGTATGCCTATACTTTATTTCGCTAAAGGAGGAATTTTTATTTCAACTCCCAGGTACAATTTATCAGGACTCTTCAACACATCCTTATTGGCCTCATAAAGAAAATTCCATTCTCTTGTCGTCCCGTAAAACTTGTAAGAGACTTTTTGTAAAGTGTCATTTTCCTGAACCGTATAATATTGAATTTCTCTTTTTCCGACAAACTCAGATTTTATTGGAGCTTCTATACTTCTCTTTGCCGGAGAAAAAACTTGCTCCCTCACTGCTCCACCCGCAAACTCCTCTTGCTTAGATTTTTTAATACTGCGAGGGCCAAATTCTACATCTACTACCGATATTGTTCGGGTATCTCCCAGCCTATTTTCTTTAGGAAGCCCTTTAGCTTCGCCGGATACATACCCCTGATTCCCTTCAATACTAAGATCCTTACGAGGTTCTTCCTTGGTATAACTTCGCATCGTTAAACATCCGCTTAAAATAATAATACTCATTAGAAACCACAATTTTCTCATCTCTACCCCCTTCTTTCTTGTATACCTATACCGAACAGCCCATACCCTAACGGGCACAGGCGGCCTGTCCCTACTCTTCTTTTATTAGCTTTAAATTTAACTCCTTTAATTGAGCCTCATTAATCTCTGTTGGCGCATCGCTAAGAAGGCAGCTCCCCTTTTGCGTTTTAGGAAAAGCGATTACATCCCGAATACTTTCAGAACCACTTATTATAGCATATAATCTATCTAATCCAAATGCAATACCTCCGTGAGGAGGAACTCCATATTTAAACGAGCGTAAAAGAAATCCGAACTTCTTCTGCGCTTCACTCTTAGATATACCCAGAATCTTAAAAATCTTCTCCTGCAAAGAAGAAGAATGAATTCTTATTGACCCGCTGGCGATCTCCGCCCCGTTCAAAATCAGAT